>SIBB01000073.1 GCA_009695395.1 Pedosphaera sp.
AGGCCACCTACGACGCGAACCAAATCCAACTCACCGGCCACCTCGAAGGCAACCCACTGTTTGCGACGCTCAAAAAACTCACGTCCGCGAAGAAGGACACCATCCTCTTCGAGGCCGACCCGCCCTTCGGCTCGCGCGAGCATCCCAAGCCCATCGAGGTGAAGTTGAGCGATGTGCAGCGCCTCTCCGCCTACGTCCCGGCGCACAGCACTTACTTTGCGATTTACTTCACCATCACCGCGCTGCACGGCCTGCACGTGCTCGGCGGCGCGATTGTGCTGGCCTACTTCCTCTTGACTGCCGACCACTGGTGGAAGAAGTCCCCGGAGCAGATGGCCAACCGCGTCGAAGTCGGCGGCCTGTTCTGGCACTTCGTTGACCTCGTCTGGATTTTCCTCTTCCCCATCATCTATCTCCTCTAACCGCACATGAGCCACGACCATTCCCACTCGCACGGACCCGGCGAAGCCTGTGACCAGGGGCACGCCCACGACGACCACCACTCGCCCGAGGCCATCCATCGCACCATCAGGAAATACATGAAGGTGGGCGCAATCCTCTTCGGGGGCACCATCCTCACGGTCGCGATGTATTACGTCCACATCCCCAGTGTGGCGGCCACCATCGCCATCGCGCTGCTCATCGCCACGGTGAAGGCGGCCTTCGTCGCCGGCGTGTTCATGCACCTCTCGGACGAGCGGAAGATGATTTACGGCATCCTCCTCTGCACTGTCTGCTTCCTCATCAGCCTCATGGGCCTGACCCTCTGGGCGATGAACGACTTCCCCTTCTTCACCCTCGTGGACGGCAAGCCGGCGCTGACGCCCGCTCAAATGCACTAGTCTGCCATGTCGCTCAAAGCCTTTCACATCCTTTTCATCACCGCCTCGGTCGCGCTCTCGTTCTGGTTCGGCTGGTATGAACTGGACCGCTACGCGACCACGAAGGTGGCGGCGGACATGTGGTTCGGCGTCGGCTCCTGCGTCATGGGCGTCGCCCTCATCGCCTACGGCATCTACTTCCTGAAGAAGCTCAAGAACATCAGCTACCTGTGAACCGCCGCCTCTCCCTCCTCGCCCTCGTCGCTCTGGTCACTCTCCTTGTGAGCGCGCCCGATGCCTCCGCCTGCGCCGCCTGCTTTGGCGCATCCGATTCCAAGCTCGCTGAAGGCATGAACGCCGGCATCTTCGCCTTGATGGGCGTCATCGGCAGCGTGCTCTTCGCCATCGCCGGCTTCTTCTTCTTCATCGTCCGCCGCGCCGCCACCCACCCCCTGCCCATGCCTGCCGAAACCCTTTCTTCCGTCGCAACCTCGAACGCCTGACCATGCAACCGAACCCCACCTTCCTCGAACAACTCAAGCAGGGCTTCATGCCCATCCTCGCCTCCGAGCACGGCAAGGACGTGGACTACTTCCTCCTCATCATCCACTGGCTGATGGCCGCGCTCTTCATCGGCTGGATGGCCTACTTCTTCTACGCCCTCTTCCGCTTCCGCAAGAGCGCGCACCCCAAGGCCGACTACGTCGGTGCCAAGGGCACTCTCGCCAACAACGCCGAAATCGCCGTCGTCATCATCGAGGCCATCCTCCTTGTCGCCTTCGCCATCCCGCTCTGGGCCAAGGCCGTTGAGAAATACCCGAAGGAAGAAGACGCCACCGTCATGCGCCTCGTCGCCGAGCAGTTCTCCTGGCAAGCCCGCTACTCCGGCAAGGACGGCAAGTTCGGCAAGCAGGAGCTGAAGCTCGTCTCGGAGAAGAACCCGCTCGGCTACGTCGAGTCGGACAAAGCCGGCGACGACGACCGCCTCTCCCCGCCCAAGGACATCCACGTGCCGCTCATCCCCGTTAAAGTGAAGGGCGACGACGGCAAGGAGCGCGACTCCTTCAAGCCCGTCATCGTCCACCTGACCACGAAGGACGTGATTCACTGCTTCAAAGTCGCCGCCATGCGCATGACGCAGGACTGCATGCCGGGCATGAGCATCCCGGTGCATTTCACCCCCACGAAGGTCGGCAAGTTCAACATCACCTGCGCCCAGCTCTGCGGCGGCGGCCACGCCTCCATGAGCGCGCTCTTCGTCGTGGACTCGCCCGAGGAGTATGACAAATGGCTCGCCGAAAAAGCCAAGGGCGTGAAGGAGATAGTCGCCCTCGAGTAGCCGGAAACTCCCTTTTCACCGGGCGCGCGCCACGAGCGCGCGCCCTTTTTTGTGTCACCCGAACCCACCGAACCCAACCCTGCACAGTCCCGCTCCGTCGAGTGGGCCGTCTGGGGCGGCATCGTCTTCGTGGTGCTCGCCATCGGAGTGGCTTACGTGCGCGAACGTCAGCGCACCCCCACGACCAAACTCCCCGTCATCGCGCAAGTCGCCGACTTCACCCTCACCAACCAACTTGACCACCCCGTCCGCCTCGCCGACCTGCGCGGTCAGGTCTGGGTCGCCGACATCATCTTCAGCCGCTGCCCTGGCCCTTGCGCCACGATGACCAAGCGCATGAGCGAACTGCAAGCCGCCCTCCCGACGAACGCTCCCGTCAAGCTCATCTCCCTCACCACCGACCCCGAGCACGACACCCCGCGAGCCCTCGCTGCCTACGCGCAACGCTTCGGTGCCGACTCGAACCGCTGGCACTTCCTCACCGGCCCGAAAGCCGACCTCGTGAAGCTCGCCGTGAACAGCCTCAAGCTCACTGTCCTCGACACCGAGGAGGCCAAGCGCACCTCGCCCAACGACCTCTTCATCCACAGCACCATCTTCGTCGTCGTGGACAAACAGGGTCGCCTGCGCGCCGTCTTCGAGAGCCTCGACAACGTATTGAGCGAGGAAGAAGTGACCGCCGGCGCGAGCCGCGAGCACAGCACCTGGGAGAAGACCGTCAAACCCCGCCTGCTTGAGACCGTGAACACGCTACTAACAGAAAGCGATAAATGACCTACACCGACCTCCCGCTCATCAACGCCTGCCTCAACACCACCTGCACCGTGCTGCTCGTGCTGGGCTGGGTTCACATCCGTGCCGGGCGGAAGGTGGCACACCGCAACTGCATGATTGCCGCGCTCTGCACCTCCACGCTCTTCCTCGCCTGCTACCTCTACTACCACTACCAGATGCAGCAGCAACAAGGCACGGCACACACGAAGTTCGTTGACCCTGCGTGGTTCCGCCCCATCTACCTCACCATCCTCTTCACGCACCTCATCGGCGCTTTCGCCATCGTCCCGCTTGTGCTGATGACCGTGAGCCGCGCAGTGAAGGAAAACTTCCCCGCCCACAAAGCCATCGCCCGCTGGACGCTGCCCATCTGGCTCTACGTCTCCGTCACCGGCGTGGTCATTTACCTCCTGCTCTACCGAATTTTCCCGCAGCTACCGGGAGCGAAGTAATTAGTGATAAATGAGTGAAGTCGTGGGTGCTCGGCCACGCACCGGACTAACTTCCATCTCCCCACACCCCCAGCTCCCGCAACTGCCGCTCCGCCGCCGCCGCCCAACCCTTGTTCGCCGCCGGACTCGCCGGGCTGGGATGAAGGATTCTGCCGAAACGCACGCCGCCCTCGCCCAGCGCCTCTCTCGCCCGTTTCTCTGCGAAGTCCCCAACGCCGATCACCCATTCGGCCCGCGTGGCCGCCGCGACCTGGCGCAGATGCTCGTCGCAGATAGCGAAGAGCTTCTCGCGCTCGGTCGCGCCGAGCTTGTCCGGCGTCACGTTGCGCCCCCCCTCGTCCATGAAGGCCAGCGGGCAGAAGTTCACCACGAAATGCTCCGCGAAACACTTCTCCGCTGTCCCGAACTTCGCGGCGAACAAGCCCCACAGCCGCCGCCCGCTCACCTCCGAGCGCTGGCACGCGAAGCCCTCGATGGGCCGCTTCGGGTGCGCGTGCTCGGGTTGGGCGACGAGCGTGTAAATCCCCATCCAGTCCCGCACCGCTGCCACCTCACCGAACGGCACGCCCGTCTGCGCCATGCCGAACGGGCCGGGATTCATCCCGAGCAGCAGCACGCGCTTGCGCCCGCCGCCGAACTTGCGCAGGAACATCTCATGCGCCGCCCACGCGTAGTCGAGCGGGTTGTAAACGTAGGCCACCGGCAGCTTGAAGCGCAGTCGCTCAACGGCGGCGCTCAATTCGCGCGCGTGACGAATCAGCAACTCGGCGGAGTCAGGCATCGCAGTGAAGGGGGGCAACTGGCTCACGGCGGGCTTCACCGCGTGCTCACCGTCACCTCGAAGAAGCGCGTGTCCGGCTTCAGCTTGATGCGGGCGTCCGCCAGCTCGCCGAGGCCGCTGGCGAAGGTCGTGGCCAAGCCCTTCGGCGTCAGAAACCACACCGGCTCACGCGTCTCGCCCAACGCAAACTCCCATTCCAGGCTACTCTCCGCCGTCCCCTTGCGCACGCGCTGACGCACTCGCACACCGTTCACCTCGAAGCTGAACTCGGGAAACTTGTCCACCAGCCGGTAGCCGAGGAACTTCAATTGAGGTTCGACGTCGGGATTTCCAATGCGCAGCGGGTGTCCGTCCGGCGCGGTGAAGAACCGTTTTCCTAACACCTTCGCCTGCCCGCCGCCGCGACCGGTCCACACGGGTGCGACATCAAGAAACTCGCCGCCCCACGCGAAGCGCACGCGGCACTGCTCGGCATCGAAGACGTAGTTCACCCCGCCCGAAAGCCCGACGGCGATGCTGCGCGTGCTGGAGTCCGCGATGAAGGTGCGGAAAACAATCGGCTCATCGCGCACCACCAGACGGTAATCCTGCGGCCCCGCCAGCAAGCCCTCCGGCAACGGCAGGGATTTCCCGGCGGCGAGCGCGTGGACGAGCGCGGCCATCTTCGCGTCTGCCTGCGTGGCAGGCATGTCGCTGAAGAACGCCGGCATCGCCGTGCCGGGCTGAAGTCGGCTCGGCTCGCGCAGCCAACGCAGCAGCCAATCCGTGCGGATGCGCGCGTGCATCTCCGTCATGTCTGGCCCGCGTAAATCGCCCGCCGAGCGATGCCCGGCGAAGTCGTGGCAGTTGATGCACGCCAGCCCGCCGTCGCCCTTGCCCAGCAGCTTCAAGCCCTCGACGGCTTGCAAGGGTGTCGGTGGCAGAATCGTCGTGCCTTCCCCCAGTTCCGCGCCCGCCTGTTGCGCGAAGAGTTTCACCAGCGGACGCGCCTCCTCGCCGAGGTGCGCCGGCGGCAGCTTCATCCAAGGGCGGATGCGCTTGTTGCTGACGAGCACTTGCGTGAGCCAGCTCGCGCGCAGCTTGTTGCCCGCGTCCGTGAGCGACGGCGGCGCATCGGCTCCTTCCAGCTCGCGCTTCGCCGGGCCGTAAAGCTCGTGGCACTCGGCGCAGTTCAGCTTCCGCGTCAGCCGGTGAAACTCCTGCACCGGTGCAGACGAAAGCGGTGCCACCGTGAGCTGCTCCGTCACGGAGGCGGCCCACGCCAGTTCGCGATTCGCAAAGGCGGTGTGCGGCACCGGTTCGCGGGCGAAGTGTTCGCATTCCCATTGAAGCTGCACGCGTGCGGTTGTCCCGGGCTTGCGGGTGAACTCGATTTTCAGCGTGCGCTCACCGGCTTCGAGTGCTGTGGGCTGCCCCTGGATTTCCTTGCCGTCCACGAAGACCTTCGCGTCGGCGAAGAGCGTGTAGCGTCCGCTGCGCGCTAGCTTGAGCACGCCGTTCCACTCGACGCGGAACTCCGGCTTGAGCGTAGGATGGATGGACTCGCCGAGCAGCAGCGTGAAGTTCGGCGTGGGCAGAGCGAACTTCGCGGTGCGCTGACCATCCGTGGCGGTGGCAGTGAGGCCGGGGTGCAGCGCGGGTTGCGCAACCAAACTGCCGGGCAGGGCCAGCAGCCCAACGAGGCAGAGGATTTGAACGCGGAACACGGCGGCAGGCTACGAAGTTTTGGACGGCGGCGGCAAGCGCTCCCCTCACGTCGCCGGCACGAAGCGCTGGAGCAGCAGTGCCAGCAGGAAGCACACGAGGAATCCCACGCTCACCTGCGGCGGCTGGTTCGCAACGGCGAGCAAGTCCACGAGGCAGATGCCCGCAAGCAGTCCGGAGACGGTCTTGCCAATGTCCGGCGGCGATTGCCAGAACGTTGGGCGCAGGCAGCGCAGCGCCCACAACGCTACGATGGCCGAGGCGAGCAGCGCCTTCTCGCGGAAGTAGCCGTCGTTGACAATGAACGCCAGCACGAGCGGCGCACCGAGAAACAGCAGCGGCCAGTAACGAATCAACCCCGGCGCGCTCTCGCGGCGCGCGAGGTAGCTCAGGCCGATGATGTAGCAGCCCAGCGCCGTCGCGCTCCAAAGCGACAATCCGTCCACGCCACGCGCGCCGGTGGCTGCCGCGGTGAGCAGCAGGAAGAACCGACACCCCGCCATCAGCACCGGCGACCAGTCGAGCGACTTGTGAAACGCGTCGTAGAGGACGACGCAAACGAGAAGCTGCAACGCGAGGATGGCCGGCTCGCGTCCAAGCCAGACGAGCATTCCAGTTCCGCCCGCGAGCAGCAGCGCGCTCAACAGCCAGACAGCCTCGCGGGAAATTGCGCCAGAAGGAATGGGCCGCTCGCGCCGGTGCTGCGTGTCGAACGCCGCGTCGAACGCGTCGTTGAGGAACATCCCACCGACATAGACCAGCGTCGCGCCCGTGCACAGCCACGCGAAACGGTCCCACTCGCCGCCGCCGCCGAGCAGCCAACCGGCGAGACAGTTGGACCAAACGGTGGGCAGATTCGAGACGCGGCCCAACACTAGGAGGGTTCGAAGTGATGCCATGTGCGCGGAAGAATGGAGCGCGGGCAGCGACGGGGCGAGGTAGAAAGCGCGGCGCGGCACCGTGAGCGGCAACACTCATCTCCGTGCGTCACCGGCCTTCGCTTGAATTTAGCAGGACCTGCCGAGTATGACTTCGGAGTGCCATCGCTTCTGCAAGCCACTGTTCGCGTTGCATTACTGCTTACATTGGCAGGATTGCTCGTCACGGTGGTGAACGCAGCGACTCCGGTGAACTTCGCCCGTGAAGTTCGCCCATTGCTGGTGAAGCGTTGTCTCGCTTGTCACGACGCCGAGCACGCGAAGGGCGGGCTGCGTCTCGACTCCCGCGAAGCCGCGCTCAAAGGCGGCAAGTCCAAACAACCCACGCTCGTCCCCGGCGCGCCCGCGAAGAGCGAGTTGGTCAAACGCATCGCCACTCACGATTCGGACGAGCTGATGCCGCCCAAAGGTGGCGCGCTCACCTCAGCGCAAATCGCTTTGCTCACACGCTGGATTGCGGAAGGCGCGAACTGGCCCGCCGCGAGCGAGATCAAGCACTGGGCGTTCGTCCCACCGATACGGCCAGCAGTTCCGGCGGTGAAGAACAAGGCATGGGCGCGCAATCCGATTGACCATTTCATCCTCGCGAAGCTTGAGGAACGCGGTTGGACACCATCGCCCGCGGCGGAGAAACGCGTGGTGCTGCGCCGCGGCTTCCTCGATCTCACCGGCCTTCCGCCAACGCTCGCGGAGCAGGACACGTTTCTCGCGGACAAGTCCCCCGACGCGTTTGCAAAACTCGTGGATGATCTACTCGCGCGCGCTTCCTACGGCGAACGCTGGGGGCGCCACTGGCTGGACCTCGCGCGCTACGCGGAGTCGAACGGCTACGAGCGCGATGCGCCGAAGCCGAGCGTCTGGCGCTATCGCGACTACGTCATTTCCGCCTTCAACACGGACAAACCTTACGACCGATTCATCCGCGAGCAAATCGCCGGCGACGAGTTGCCCGACGCGAACGCCGAGACGCTCATCGCCACCGGCTTCCACCGACTCGGCCCGTGGGACGATGAGCCCGCCGACTCGTTGCAAGATCGCGCGGACCAAGTGGACGACCTGATTCGCACCACGTCGCAGGCATTCCTCGGCGTGACGCTCGGCTGCGCGCGCTGTCACGACCACAAGTTTGACCCGCTCACCGCGCGCGATTACTACAGCCTCGCCGCCGTCTTCGCGCCGCTGAAGCGCACGCAGTCCGGCCGCAGTGACCTCGACGCGCCCGCCGGTTCACGCGCGGAACTCAAGGTGATCGCCGCACGCGACCAACGCATCGCCACGCTGACGAAGGAAATGGATTCCGCCCGCGCCGCCTTCCGCACTGAGTTTCTCGCTACTGACAAATCTACTCTTTCCACCGAAGTGATCGCCGCGTTCCACACCGATGCTAAACAGCAAACCGCCGCACAGAAGGAGCTGGTAAAGAAGTTCGCGCCGCAGTTGGAAGCGGAGCTGACGAAAGCGCTATCCGTCGCAACCCGCGAGAAAATCCGCGCGGCCGAAACCGCCCTCACCGAACTGCGCCGCGCGACGCCCGACTTGCCGCGCGGCTACTTCCCGAGCGAGCCGTCGTCCGCAGCGCCGAAGAGTTTCGTTCTGTTACGCGGCAGCGCGCATAATCTCGGGCCCGAAGTGTTCCCCGCCGTGCCCGTAGCGCTCACGGCGAAGCAGCCAGCCTTTCCCGCGCCCGACGAGTTTACCACGCGCCGCCGGCTCACGGTCGCGAACTGGATTGCCAGCGCGGACAATCCGCTCACCGCACGCGTCCTCGTGAACCGCGTCTGGCAGCACCACTTCGGCGAGGGCCTCGTGCGCACACCAAGCGACTTCGGCCTCATCGGCACCGCCCCCACGCATCCCGAACTGCTCGATTGGCTCGCCGACTGGTTCGTGAAAGAAGGCGGTTGGTCGGTGAAGAAATTGCACCGATTGATTCTCGCGAGCGCGACGTGGCAGCAGGCCTCGGGAGATGCGGAAGGTGGAATGAGGAATGCGGAATCAGGGACTCTGCGCGCCTCGGCCATTCCGCATTCCGGATTGCGCATTCCGCATTCAGAAGACCCTGAGAACTTGCTCCTCAGCCGCTTCCCCTACCGCCGCCTCGAGGTCGAGGCCATCCGCGACTCGATGCTCGCGGTGAGCGGGCGGCTGAACCCGCGCGTCGGCGGGCCGAGCATGTATCCCGAGGTGCCGAAGGAAGCGTTCGCCGGCAGCAGCGACCCGGACAAAATCTGGAAACCCTTCGATGAAACCGATGCCTCGCGACGCACGGTGTATGCCTTCCTGAAACGCTCCTTCATGGTGCCGATGCTCGAAGTGCTGGACGTGTGCGACACCACGCAGAGCAGCGACAAACGCGCCGTCACGAGCGTCGCTCCGCAGGCGCTCACGCTCTTCAACGGCGCGTTCGTGAATCACCAAGCTCGCCACTTCGCCGACCGTCTCCGCCGCGAAGTCGGTGCGAACCTCGACGCACAAATCGAACGCGCGTGGCGGCTCGCGCTGGCGCGTCCACCGAAGACAGGGGAACTGACCGCGATGCGCCGCTTCCTCGCCGAGGAAACCGCGAACCAGACGAAGGAATCCACGGCATCGGGCAAGACGCTTTTCAGCGAGGCCGCCGCGCATGCCGCGCTCACGCAGATGTGCCGGGTGGTGCTGAACTTGAACGAGTTCGTTTATCCCGATTAAACGAATGAACCTTCACCACACTTTCCGCCCGAACCTCACGCCGTGCGGCCGCACCCGCCGCGAGTTCCTCTGGCAGGCGGGCGCGGGTTTCGCGGGACTTGGCTTGCTCGACATTCTGCAGCGCGACGGTTTCTTCGCTTCCGCTCAAGCCGCCTCGTCCGTCGCACAATCACCGCTCGTGCCGAGAGCGCCGCATTTTCCGACCAAGGCCAAGCACGTCATCTTCCTCTTCATGAACGGCGCGCCGAGTCAGGTGGACACATTCGACCCCAAGCCCGAGTTGGCGAAGCATCACGGCAAACCTTACGCGGGCAAAGTGAAGGCCGTCGGCTCGAACGGCCGGCCGATTGGTTACTTAATGCAGTCGCCGTTCGATTTCAAAGCGCACGGACGCAGCGGCCTGCCGATCAGCAGCCTGTTCCCGCACACGTCCAAATTCGCCGACGACCTCTGCGTGTTACGTTCGCTTTACACGGACACGGCGGCGCACGCGTCCGGCTGCCTCCAAATGAACACCGGCAGCATCTTCATCGGCCGGCCGAGCCTCGGCTCGTGGTTGAGCTACGGCCTCGGCACGCAAAACGCCGCGCTGCCGAGCTTCGTGGTGATGACCGACCCGCGCGGCGGACCGATTGGCAGCGCATCGAACTGGACCGCCGGCTACATGCCCGCCGCGTATCAGGGCACGCTCTTCCGAAGCAAAGGCAACCCGCTGCTCGACCTCGCCTCGCCCGAGGGCGTCAGCCCGCGCGCCCAACGCCGCTCGCTCGATTTGCTCGCTGAGTTGAACGAACAGCACCGCCGCGAGCGCCCGCAGGAGTCCGAGCTGTCCGCGCGCATTCTCTCTTACGAACTCGCCTACCAGATGCAGACCAGCGCGGCGGGCGTGGTGGATTTGAAGGACGAACCTGCCGCGACGCGCGAGCTTTACGGTCTCGACCAACCGCTCACCGCCGACTTCGGTGCGAAGTGCCTCGTCGCGCGCCGGCTCATCGAGAAGGGCGTGCGCTTCGTGCAGCTTTACTCCGGTGGCGGCCATCTCGAAGACACCTGGGACGGCCACAGCGATTGCATCAAGAACCACACGCTCCACGCGGGCGAGACGGACAAGCCCATCGCCGCGCTCATCGCCGACCTCAAGCGCACCGGTCTCTGGGATGAAACGCTGCTGGTCTGGGGCGGCGAGTTTGGCCGCACGCCCACGAGTGAGGGCGTCGGCAAGCCGGGCCGCGACCACAACTGGCACGGCTTCTCGATGTGGCTCGCGGGCGCGGGCGTGAAGGGCGGGCAGTTCATCGGTGCGACGGACGAGCTGGGCTTTGAGGCGGTCGAGGAGCGCCACCACGTTTCCGATTTGCACGCGACAATTTTGCATCTCATGGGCTTAGACCACGAGCGGCTCACGTATTTCTACCAAGGGCTGGAGCAGCGCATCACCGGCGTGCGCGGCGAAGTCATCAAGAAGGCACTGGCGTAGCACGGGAACCTGCCCGCGCGTTCTGCAGGGCGGGCAAGAACAGGAGGCTACGGTGGAGCTAACTGCGATACGGCTCCCACTCCGGCTCGTTCGCGAAAATCCAGCGGTAGTAGTCCGTGCCTTGCAGTTTCGCGGCGGCAGCTTCGTCCAC
>SIBB01000074.1 GCA_009695395.1 Pedosphaera sp.
GAGCGGTCGTTCGCGTAGATGACGTGGCAGGCGGAGCAGCCGGAGGAGCGGTAGTCGCCGGGATGATTGTTGCTGCCCATGAAGTCGAGCAACGGGTCGTGCAGGCGGGTCTTCTGCAAGTTGAGATAGACCGGGTCAATGCGGTTCAACGTGCCGAGGCCGCGCTCGCTGAGGCGGCGGGCGGGTTTGCCGGGCGGTTCTGCAACCGTCGGGATGCCGAGCTGGTTCTGCTTCTCGCCGCCCTTCTCGAAGATGCGGAGGATGTTGCTCGGCTGGCCGATGGCGAAGCGCGGGAGCGGGTCGAGGTAGGGCAAGACGCCGTAACGCTTCGTGTCCTCGGGCGTGACGGGTGTGGGGTTCACGAGGCGAACGGCGGTGCCGTCGGCGGCGTGGGCTTGGCCGTAAAGCGGGTTCTTCTGCGGGATGGCGCCGTTGTTGTAGAGCGCCGCGCCCCAAAGCATCGCACCATGGCGCATCATCGAGTGGCCGACGCTCGCGACCTCCTGCTTGTGGCAGGTGCCGCACGCCTTGTCCGCGACACGCAGGTCGCCGGGGTTCACGAACTGGATGAACTCGGGCGACTCCTGGTTGAGCAGGATGGTGGAGTTGTTTGGGTTCGCGGAGCCGGGCCACCACTCGCCGTGACGCGGCGCGATGTGGGCCTTGCGCATCAGCAGGCCAGGCGTGGCGTTGCCGCCGTGGCAATCCGTGCAGCCCAGCACGACGTTGGGCGACTTGTGCATCGTGTGCTCGTCGGTGCCGCCGTGGCATTCGAGGCAGCCGCGGGACTTGCGCGACGCGTCTTCGCGGGATTGGTCAATCAGGTTCGGGGCCGGGAGCGTGCGCGTCGAGTCGCGTGGCAAATCGATTGGGACAGAAATCACGGGTCCGAAAGCCGGCGAAGCTCCAAGGTCCAAGCTCCAAATCCCAAAGAAGCTCCAAGCTCCAAGCACCAAGGCGAGGGCGCGCGCTGCCGTAGCGTCCGACAGCACGCCTTCTCCCTTCCTCGGAGGAGGGGAGAAGATGGCCGCAGGCCGGAGGAGGGGTGGGGCCACCAACGTCGACGCACACGACCCATCACCCTGGCCCTCTCCCCTCATCCGATGAAAGAAGAGGGAGTCGAAGTGCGCCGGCGCAACCACGGCTCCGATGGCGCTTGGCCATTGGAGCTTCTTTTGGAGCTTGGAGCTTGGAGCTTTCATGTCCTCAGTAAGTAAGGGTCAAGGCAATCAATCCGCTGTAGAGAAAGTCATCCACCTTGCCGGCGCGCGAGGTCTCTTCGAGGCCGGGCACGGGGTCGGTGCTGCGACGGTAAATGTCCTTGTAGCCGCGACCCGGCAGCAGCACGCCCCAGCCGGCGGAGAGAATCACGTTGTCGGTCAAGAACGGCCGATACTGGAGGCCGAGGCTCAGGTCGAGGCCCAGCTCGCGGTCAATCTTGTCCGTCAGCAACGCGGTGCGCAGCGGGTCTGTCTCGGCGAACCGGATGTAGTTCAAGTTCACGAACGCCTTGAGCTTGGGGGTCACGTCCATATCCGTGCCGAGGCCCCAGAGGTAGATGCCGGGGTTCACGAAGTTCGCCTGGCCCTGCGCTTTGCTCGTCCGCAAGTTCGGCACGAGACTGCCACCCTGCTTCAATCCCACCGCCGTCCCACCGAAGTTAAAACCCTGCCGCACGTAGTAGCTGAACGGCCCGCCGACGAAGTTCGGGTTGTCGAGAATCGTGTCGAAGCCCGTCGCCTTGCCGTCATCGGCCTTGCTGTCGCCGCTCGCGTAAACGAAGGAGGCTTTGTAGCGCACCCAGTCGCGGTCGTAGCTCAGTTCCAGCGCGGCGAACTGCGCGTTGATGTTCACCGGTTGGCCGGCGAGGCCGTTGAAGTCGTCGCGTCCAAACGCCTGATAGAACTGGTGCGAGACATTCCAGCGTCCGATGTGGCCGTCGCCGCCGAAGCCGAGGTAGTAGGCGCGGACGTCATGCTGGCGCACGGTGCCTATGGGCGTGGGCCTGACGATGCCGCCGTTGCGGTCGTAGTGGATGTCGGCGTCGTCGAGGTTCGCGTGGAAGCTCCACGTCGTGGTGTAGCCCTTGAAGAAGGTATCCTGCAAATAGGCGTTCGCGATGACCACTCGCTGGTTGCGCTGCTCGAAGGTGTTCAGGCCCGAGTTCGTGTCCTTCTCGCGCATGTCGAACACCGCCGCGTTGTATTGCACGCGGTTGTTCGCGTAGTTGCCGAAGATTCGCCCGCCGAGGTTCGTGTCGTTGAAGAGGAAGCCGCGGAAGTCGGAGTTGAACGTCTGGTTGCCGCCCTTGATGGCGATGAAGTCGTAGCTGTCCGTGAGGTCGCGCAGGTGCAGCTCGATGAAGGCTTCCTGCAACGCCCAGTAATCCTTCGTGCGCACCGTCGAGCGGCGGCCGGCGAGGCTGTCGGCGGACGTGAGTTGCCCCGCGAGCAGCGTGTTGATGTCGGCGGGGTTCGTGACGAAGGCGTTGCTGGGATTGGCGAAGTTGTTCCCCGGTCCGCCACCGAGGAAGCCGCGCGGGTCGGGCGAGACGCCGCCGGTTTCCTGCACGTGGAGGTAGTTGATGTTGTAAACCGGCGTGAGCTTGATGGCCCACTCGACGGGCTTGAACACCGTCTCCCCGCGAAATAACTCCACCGCGAACGCCATGTTGTTCTGCACCGACAGCGCCTCGCCGCGACCGAAGAACTCATAAGCCCCCGGCCGCGCTGCGCTGCCGCCGCTGGGCGTGGGCACGACCTGGCCGCTGAAGTCCGTGGAGTTGTTGACCGTGACGTTCAGGAAGATGTCCTGGCCGATGACGGGCAAATCGCCCTTGAGCACGCTCTGGTAATACGGATGCCACAGGCGCGGCTCGTGGTAGTAGAACGGGTCTTCGCCGCTGCCGTTGGCGTAGCGCTTCCACGGCAGGAAGCCCGTGCGCCAGCGGTCATTCGCCGACTCGGTGTTCGGCGGCAGCGCCACGCCGGTGTCGCGCGCGATGCCGCTGCTCTCGAAGTGCGGATGGAAGGGGAGATTGCGCCGGGTGTTCGCGCGCGGGAGGTCCAGCTCGCGGGGGAGTTTGTCCAAGCCATACTTCGCCTTCGACTCCGCCGTCAGCGGCTCCACCGTGAGCGTGCGAATGGCTGTGCGCGGCAGAGCGAACGACACTGGCTCGGACCCAAACCCACTCGGCGCACGCGGGGGCACGGCGACGACTTCAGTGTCGCGAAGTAGCACACGCGGCAACGCCAGCGGCGCAGGCACCGGCTCCGACCCAAACGGGGGGCCGAGCGTGAACTCGGGTTTGAAGAACGGCTCCTCGATGGGTTTGGAGTTCTTCACGCCGGGGTCGGGATTGAATTGAGGTGGGGTTTTTGGCGCGGGTTGCACGGTGCGCGTGACTTTGAGCTGCAGGCCCAAGGCTTCTCCCACGAACGAGAACGGCGCAGTCGGCCCGGTGCGCGGGTCGGGCGTGAACTTGTCCGGCACCGCCGGTGGCGTCCCGCTGCTCAACGTGACGCGCGGGACGAAGGCGGTCTCGATGGGCGGGAAGAGCAGCGACGCCGGGAACGGGAGAAAATTCTTGTCCGGCTCCGGGCTGAAGATGCTGGGCGCGAGGGGCGGCGTGCCGGAGGTGATTTCCTGGAGTGGCTTGAGCCGATCGCGCACGCGCTCGGCGTCTTCCTTCGGCGAGAGGACTGGGGGCGAAGCAGGGCTGGCTGCGGACTTGGATTTTGCCGGGCGGTTCGTCAGGAGAGCGCCGGGCTTGGCCGGCTCCGCGGCGTGGCCGGGCGCACATGCGAGACCCACCGCGACGTAGGGCGCGGCGGACCGAAGCAGGCCCCGCAATCGCGGGAATCTATGGCCCTGAAACGACAGTGGCATCTGCATCAATAAGAGGCGTTCCACCAAACGAAAAGCAAGCTCGCGCGTGTAAGCAAAGTGTAAAACTTTCGTCAATTTGCTTGCCGCTCGGCGCAGGTTTTTCCACAACTGGTGCCGTTTGAAGTCCGCCCTGTTCATCCTTGGCCTTCTGCTGTCTGTCCTGCCCGTGCGCGCGCAGATGACGGTGGCGGATGTGACCACGGTGCTGGCACAGGCGGTTTCGCGCGCGGCGGTGGTTTCGCCCGCGAGCGTGGTCGCGGTGGTGGACCGCGAAGGCTTCGTGCTTGGCGTGTGGAGTGCGAACGGTCTCGCGCCGTCGGCGGACAACCTCGCGAACGCCATCGCCAAGGCGGGCACGGCGGCGTTCCTCAGCAGCGGGCAGAACGCCTTCACCACGCGCACGGCGGCGATGATCGTGCAGCAGAACTTCCCGCCCGGCGTGAACAACCGCCCGCCCGGCCCGCTGGTGGGCGTGAACTTCTCGCAGCTCTCCTTCTCTGACATCAACAAATACAAACTGCCAGCCGCCGCGCCGCTCTCGTTCAACGCGACGCCGGGCGCGACGGTGACGCCGATTGCCACTCCCCTCACCGGTGGCCTCGCCGGCACGGCGGGCGGCGTGCCGCTCTACATTGCTGGAGTGCTGGTTGGCGGCGTGGGCGTCGCGGGCGATGGCGACGACAGCCCACTCAACATCTCTGCCTCCACGGTCATCAGCTCGAAAGTGGACGAAGATGTTGCGCTCGCGGGACAAGTCGGCTTCGAGCCTGCCTCCCGGATTCTTGCGACGAAGGTGTTCATTGACGGCATCGCGCTGCCCTACGTCGCGAGCACGACTGGCCCCGCCCCGTTTCTTCCCGGCCCCGGCGTCGGGGCTGTCGTGGCTGGCTTCGCGCCGGCGGCGAGTCCAGCCGCGCCGTTGCCCTACGTGGCTGCGACGATGGGGGGTGTGACCGGCCAGATTCGCCAACCCATCACCGCCGATCTCAGCCCGGTCGCGCTGCTGGGTGGAACGGCGCGGCTGACGGCGGCGGAAGTCACAGCGATCCTCACCGCCGGCGCGAACCGCGCCCGCACCACGCGCGCGGGCATCCGCCTGCCGCGCGGCGTGCCGATGCAGTGTTTTATTTCCGTGGTGAGCAATCCGAACTCCGCTGGCACCGCGCCCGTCGTGCTCGGCACGTTCTGCACCTCGCCGGACACGACGCGGTTCAGTTGGGATGTGTGCGTGCAGAAGGCGCGCACGGCGATTTTCTTCAGCACGGAGACTCGGGCGTTCACGGCGCGCACCGTGGGCTTCATGGCGCAAGGCACGTATCCGCCCGGCATCAGCGGCACCACGCCGGGCATCTTCCTCGGGCTGCAAGAACGCTTCTCCATCATCACCGTCCCGGCGATCGCGGCCGTCAACACGCTGAATGGCGCGGCCTTCACGACCTCCATCGCGGTGAACCCGAACCTGCCGAACGGGATGACCGTCTTCGCGGGATCCATGCCGCTGTATCGCGGCGGCGTGCTCATCGGCGCGGTGGGCGTGAGCGGCGATGGCATCGATCAGGACGACCTCGTGGCCGCGTCGGCAGCCGCTGCGCTGGGTGGGATCTTCCTGCCGCCGGAAACAGTCCGAGCCGATCGCAGCCTTCATCGCGGGGCACGTCTGCCGATGGTGAAGTTCCCACGCAACCCGGCGCTGTAGCCTGCTGGTGGCGGAAGAGTCGGTGCGGGTAAGCGGTGGGACCAAGAGCGGACCACCCAATCCTGCACGCCATCGGCTGCGCTCCGCACGTTCCAGCTCAGAGCTTCACGCGCGCGAGGTAAATCGCGGACTTGCCCTCGTGCGAGGAGTAGTAGCTCACCCAAAGCAGGTTGTCGTGCCAGACAAGGCCGGGGTAGCTGCTGTCGCCGCTGCTGGGCAGGTCGAGCAGGGGCTTCAGCGCGCCTTTTGCTACGTCCAGTTCGCACACGACGGTCATGGTCTTCTTCTCCGGACCATGGTTGTGCAACCGGCCGCAGGCAATCCAACGGCCGTCGGGAATCTGGATGAAGTTTGGGCCGCCGAGAAATTGGCCGAGGTCTTTCCACACCCACTCGTCGTAGGGAATTCGTTTGCTGATGCCCAGCAGCGCGGTGTTGGAAGGCTTTCCGTCGCGGCGTTGCAGGCAATAGAGCGTGCCGTCCGGTGCGACACGCAAGGTGGCCTCCGTCGGGCCATTCTCAGTCGAGAGGTCATCCACGAGCGTGTCGAAGTCCGTGCCGTTCTTCGTCAGCAGCAGCGTCGTGCCGTATTTCTTCGCAGTGCGACTCTGGGGCGAAACGTCGTAGGCGATTCCCAAGCCGTTGTTGCGGTGCCACGTGACGCGCCAGAGCCATTGGTTCGTCGGGCCGACCCAGAAGACCTTGCCCCACTTTTTCCCGTCATCGGAGAGCGCGACGAAGGACTGGCTCTCGGTCGCAGGCTTGTTCCCCTCGCGCACGGTCGCGCCGCCGAGCAGCATGAGGCGCGGTGGGTTCGGCATGACGGAGATTTTCGGGTCGCGCAAATCGAAGCCCGCCATCTCGATGCGCGCCGTGGATTCCCACCAGTAACCGCTGTCGCTGGTGAGCACGCGAATTGCGCCGTCGGGGGAGACGTGGCCGCCGCCCTCGCGGAACGTGCAATACCAGCGATCCTTGAAGCGCACGAGGTCGGTGAACGCGTTGTGCGGCGCGGCGTCCCAGATTTTGCGGTGCTCGAGGAGCCGTGCAGCGGGTGCTGGCGCGGCGGTGTCAGCGGCGAGAACTGGCAGCGCGGCCAGCAGGCAGGCGAGGAATAATTTTGCGTTCACGCGTTGGTTGTAGCGGGTTGGCGGCGGGGTTTCAACCGGAACTCCAAGGAAGGCTGTTTTTACCACGGATAGAGACGGATGAATGCGGCGCAGGATAGGCGCGAGCAGGGGCGCTTGGACCTATTTCTTCTTCGCCGGGGGCGGGTCTTTCAGCGGCGGGAGGAAGAACAGGTTTCCGTTTGCCTTGGTCTTGCGGGCGAAGACCTTGTCCGCACAGGTCACGTAGAGCACGTCCATGTTCGGACCGCCGAAGCCGCAGCTCGTCATGAACTTGTCCGATGGCTTCGGGAGCACGCCGCTCATGCGGCCCGTAGGATCGAACACCTGCACGCCCACGGCGCTCGCGACGTAGTAACGGCCCTGTGCGTCGCTCGTCATGCCGTCGCCGCTGCTGGCGGCCTTGTAAACCGGTGAGCGGCCGTCGGGGCTTTTCGCGTTCACGTCCACCTCGGTGCGCATCGTCATGTAAGGCTCCTTGTGCGCGAGCGTGCCGTCGGGCTGGATGCGCATGGCCCACACGTGCTGCCCGCGCGAGTCAGACACCGCAAGCGTGCCCTGATCCGGCGAGAGGGTGAGACCGTTCGGTGCGCCGATGCCCACGTCCACGGCGAGCTTCACCTTGGTCTGCGGGTTCACAAAGGTGATCTGCTTCTTGCCCGTCTCGGTGAAGTAGATATGCCCCTTGTGCGTGACGACCAAATCATTCGGCTGCACGTCTTCAGCGATGACGACCTTCTTCCCACCTGGAAACTCGAACGCCACGAGCTGCTTGTCCTTGCCCACGCATGCGTAAAGCCTTCCATCCGGCCCCCACTTCAACCCGCTGCACGACGTGCCTTCGATCAACTGAGTCTTCTTCCCATCCGGTGAGATCTGCCAGACCGCCGGCGGCGTGCTCCGCATGTCGCTGAAGTAGAAATTGCCTTTGTCATCCGCGCACGGCGCGTCGGTGAAGGCGTGTCCCTCGGACACCAGCTTCCAGCCTTCGCCCTCGATGAGCAGCATCGAGAGCGGCATGTCCTGCGAGTGGGCTTTGAGCGTGAGGAGTGCGAAGCCGAGAAGAGTGAGCGTCCAGTGGTCGAGTTTTTTCATGCGCAGTGCGGAGTTGTTTGACGGCCAATCGCAGTCGCGGCAAGCCGAAACGAGCGACTCTCAACCGGCGGACTCAACCCCCGGCGTCACTTCCCCGCCGTCACCTCGGCATCGAAGACGCCGGTGAGCACACGACCTTCGCTCTTCACTTGCACCCAGATGCGATAGTGACCGGCGCTGGGGAACTCGTAGGGGAACGAGACGGAGTCAGTGAGGCCAGCGGCGTGCGGTGTCGGAGTCGTGGTAGGGGGCAGTTCTTTCACCTCGGATCGCGCGGCCTTGCCGTCATTCTTCCCCCCCTTTGTCTCGCGTTTCACGAAGGCTTCTTGTGCTGCCATCGAGATGGTCCCGACGGGGTGCAGGTGCGCGAACACGCCGCCGTCCGCGCGACGCACCGCCGCGTGGCCGGACATGCCGATGTAAGGCTCCAGTGGGGCAGGGGAGCCGTCGGGCTTGAGCACTTTGAAGCGCAGCGGCGCTTCGCGCTTCGTTTGTAACGCGTCCGTCTGCTCCCACTGCATCACGTAGCCGCCGGGCAGGCGGCAGGAGTTCGGAGTGCCTGCGGGCAGCGGGTCGCCGAAGTGCCATGAGTCATCCGGGTCGAAGGCGTTGGCGGAGTCGTCACCAGTCGCACGGCGCAAGGGCACGCCGCAGAAAGGGTCCGACGCTCCGGCGCGCCGGGGGACATTCGCGAAGTTCGCGGACGGCTCCCGCAAATCAGCTTTTGCTGTGAGCGTTTGGGAAAAACCCGTTTCGTGTGTCACGTCCGCGATGACCGAGTAGCGTCCCGGCGGCAGCGGCGGAATGGCGGTCTCGAAAACCGCGCCCGCGCGCTGAATCGGATGCAGGTGCGCGAAGGTGTCCGGGGCCTCGTCGCGGATGAGGAAGAGGTGCATCAGCTTGCCGTGGTCGGGCGCGAGCGGCGACCAGTGGCGCTGCCCGCCGTCGCGCGTGTCCACCTCCAGCCGCAGGATGGGCAGGCCGTTCGTCACGAGCACGGTGGCGTCGAGCGGCAGCGGGCGGTAGAGGCGATTGTTGCGGTAGTCGCGGTCCACGGCGTCCCACCAAGACTTGCCGCCGACGATCATGCCGGTGAAAAGCAGCGTGCTGGCAATCATCGCCAGCGTCGCGCGGACACGGACAGGCCGCGCGATTTCTTCACCCGGTTTCAAGACTGACTCGCCCCAAGCCGCACCGACGAGTCGCACTGCTGCGATGAAGAGAAAGACGCCGAGCACGAGCAGCGTCGTCGCAAAGCCCGGAACCATCTCCTTTCGTGCGGTCGCGAAGTTATTGACCGGCACCATCACCCCGCCCGCGCCGCCGGCTCCCTCGACTTGCACATGCACACTGTAAGCACCCGGCGTCATCAGCCAAAGAGTGGCGGAATAGAGATTGGTCTCACCGCGCACCGGTTGGGCCACGTCGGGCGGGGGCGAGCCGCCCTTGCCCGCCCGCCAATGCACTGGCAAGACCGCGACGCGCGTCACGCCCGGCCCCAGCGTGCGCACGGAAATCTCCGCCAACCCCGGCACGACCTCCGGTGGGCGCACCACCACGCGCACCGGATGCGGCCCCGCCTTGCCCTCGAAGATGACGTTCGGGCTGCCGATGTGCGCCACGGCGGGCGAGGCGAGCCACAAGAGAAGGAGGCAGAAGAGGAAACACTTTTTGCCGCGAAAGGGCGCAAAGGAGAAACTTCTAACTAGCAACAAGCGCTGACGCGAAGCTGACCGTTGACCGTTGACCGCTGTTTGCTCCTCCTTCATCGCCGCACCTTGAGCATCCAGTTGCCGAACCACAGCCCCGTGCGGCACGCGCCGCAGGCGAGCACGAGTCCGAAGGCGAGACCGCGCGCCGTCACAGGGTCGCGGTCCAGTCGCCAGAATTCCTTCAACGACGGGCCGATGGTTGACGTGTAAGGCCAGTGGCGGTGGCCGGCGAAGAACCAATTGTCGGACGCGGGACTCAGCATGAACGCGGAGAAGTTCCATTGCGCCGCCAGCACCAACCCGAGGAACGCCACGCCCAGCGCGACCGCCAGCAGCCAGTCGCGAAGCCAGTGTGCCGGCGGCTTGTAGTCGCCGGCTGTTGCATTCGTTTCATCAGGACGGCGACTGCAAGCCGCCGGCAGGGGTGCGCTGTTATTTTGCCTCGCCCAGCCCACCAGCAAATCAATCACCACCGCCGGCACCACGAGCCACACGGGGAACGGCGGCGGGACCATGTGCGTGACCGGGTTGTAGATGGGAGCGAGCATCGGCTGCGCGGGGAAGAGTGGTAGAACCCAAATCAGCACCGCATAGAAAAGCATGTAAACCCCAGCCGCGCACGTCGCGCCCCAGCGCAGGCTCCCGGCCCGCGCGGCCATCACCAGCAGCGCTGGGTAATGCAGGCACACGATGAGATAAAACGTCATCGTGTGCTGCGAGTTCGGAAAGCTGTATTCCATCACGATGATGGAGTTCGTCGCCGTCATGATGCCGGCCATGAACACAAAGAGCTTGGCGACCGCCCCGCGTTGGGCCTCGCCCACACTGTTCTTCCACGACAGCACCAGCAGCAGCACGCCCAGCACCACGCTGAACATCCCGATGGCCAGCAGCGCGTGTGGGGGACTGAGAATTTGCACGTCGAGGCCGTAGGTATTGTGCCACCAATCGTCGAACGGTGCAGAAGTCAGCATCGCGAAGCAGCCCCAGATGGAAATCCACGCGCCCAGCGGCGCGCGCGCGCCCCAGAAGCCCACCGTCGCCGCGCGCTCGGTCGCCCCGCCGAAGAAGGTCGCCCTCAACGCAAGCCAGCCGCAAGTCAACCCCGGCACCACGCCGCCGAGGTAGATGACGATGTGCGCGGGCGTCCAGAACGTGTCGCGCCCGATGCTCATGTGCCACGAGATGTCCCACAACGCGCCGAGCGGGATGCAGCACGCGCCGCACACCGCGATGGCGAGATGCCACGGGATGGCGGCGGAGCGAACGGACGTTTCCGCTGGGGCGGCGATGAGAGTGGTAGTGGCCGTCTGCATGAGCGCGGGGCAAGCGTGACTCAGCGCGGCGCGCTTGCCGAGTGGTTTTCCGCAAACCCGCGATTGATGGCGATGACGACTAGCAATTCGATAAGCGTGAAGCCGCGGTAGCTGAGCCCGGGCGTTCGGCGTTTGAGTTGGTGAGCTAGG
>SIBB01000075.1 GCA_009695395.1 Pedosphaera sp.
TCGCGAACCTCCTTGCGGTGCTGCTGCCGCTCGCCCTGCAACAAGTCGCGCGGCGCGCTCCTGAGCGGTTCCCCCTGCCGGCCAACGCGCACGTCGTCGTGCTGCTGTTCGCGGGTGGGTTCCTTTGGCTGCACCTGACGCGCTGGCTGTTGCCGGAGCGAGGACACTTCTTCACGGTCGCTTGGTCTGTGCTCGGGCCGGTGTTCTTCGTGGCGGGCATGTGGCTGAAGGAACGCACCTATTACATCCTTGGGCTGGGCTGCATCTGCGTCGCGCTCTTCCGAGTGCTGATTCACGACGTGTGGGAGCCGGAACTCTTCGCGCTGAACTTGCTTCCGATGATTGTGATGCTCGGGCTGCAGCGCGTCGTGCGCAAACATCCCGAGGGCGCGACCGTTCCGGACGCTGCGCACATGGCAGCCATTGGCGTAAGCGGATTAAGCCTCTGGCTGTTTCTCTCTCGCTGGGTCGTGCAGGTGTCGGGCGGCAAGTTCTTCCTCACGGTGAGTTGGGCGGTGCTGGCGTTGATCGTGTTCGCCACGAGCTTCGCGCTGCGCGAACGCGTGTATCGCTGGCTCGGGCTGGCAGTGCTGGCCGGCGCGCTGGGCCGCGTGGTGCTGCTGGATGTGTGGCAGCTCGCCATGGGGTATCGGGTGCTGAGTTTCATGGCGCTGGGCATCGCGCTCATCGTGCTGGGCTACATTTACAACCGCTGGCAGGACAAGATTCGGGAGTGGCTGTGAGGAAAGTTGAAGGTTGAAAGTGGAGAGTTGAAAGAAAGCCAGCGCCGCGTGGCGCAGGCGTCTGTGCTTCAGTAACGCGGTGCTTTGGCTTTGGAATTTCCCTCGCCTAACCTGCCGCTATGCAAGGCCGCTTGGCTACGCTGCTCCTGTTGTGCTCGCTCCTGTGGCCGCTGAACCGCGGAGCGTCCAGAAAGCAAATTCCCATCAGTCACAAGGTCCCCGTCTGTTCGCGCAAACTCGCCACGCCGTCGGCCACGAAGGCCTCCACGTCGCGCCGGATTTTCGAGGACGCCTCGTTCGCCGCCCGCTGCGGGGCGTGGATGAGCGACTGCCGCTCGGCGGTGGTGATAAGTTCCCGCTGCAGCTCCTCCGGTGCGGACACCTGGAACTGGTGCGTCTCGAACGCGAAGAACCGATCCATCTGCTGCGGCAGCGGGAACGAGCTCTCGATGGTGGCGACCAACTGCCCCAAGGGCGTCACCGGCGCGTCAGCGTCCCATTCGACATGAAAGCGCCGCCCGTGGGTGTCCACGGCCAGCGGGAGCGAAGGCGCGGCTTGGGGGTCGAGCACCTCACCCTGCCGGTGAGGTGCAACCGGGGCGATTTGCATTGGCATACCCCATCCCACCAGCCATTTGCCACCGCTGGTAACTCACTCAACTGCTTTTTTTAGGATAATTCTCTCACTAGCGCCTTGCTTCACGGGCGCTAAGGGAAGTGGGCCGGGACGGCTGCCCCGCTAAGCAGCGGCGGGGATCATCCCGGTCTGGCGCGCGTAGTTGAAGAGGCCGCCGGAGTCCACCACCGGGCGCACGTCGCCGAGCGGTTTGAAGGAATGCACTTCACCCGAAGCGTGGACTTTCACCGTTAGCGCGTCGAGGTCCACCGTCACCACGTCGCCGGTCTTGAGCACCTCGCACAGGCGCGCGGTGAGTTCGCAGGGATACAGCTCGCCGGTGGCGACGCTGTTGCGGAAGAAGATGCGGGCGAAGCTCTCGGCCAGCACGACGTGGCAGCCGGCGGAGCCGATGGCGATGGGCGCGTGCTCGCGAGAGCTGCCGCAGCCGAAGTTCCGGCCCGCGACGATGATGGGGAACTCGCTGTCGAGCTGGCCTTCCTTCACGAAGCGCGCCGGATAAAGCGCGTCCGGCAGGCCGATGAGCGCATAGCTGCCGAGCTTCTCGTATTCTGCCGGGATGGTCGGCACGAGCGTGAGGTATTGCGCGGGAATGATCTGGTCGGTGTCAATGTTGTCGCGCACGACATAGACCGGGCCGGTGAACTGACTTTTCATCGGGCGCGAATGTGGCGGAGGATGCCGGGGAGTTTCAACCGGAAACTGATCCATAGCCGGGCGCGATGACAATCCGCAGTTGTCCAGTGAACAAGGCGCTGCACAGCCCCGTCAGTCAGCCACTTGACCGATATGCACCAAACCAATATTCCCCGCAGCAATGGCGTGACCCGCGCGTTCACCCTCATCGAACTGCTCGTTGTCATCGCCATCATCGCGATCCTCGCCGGGATGCTGCTGCCCTCGTTGGCGCGTGCGAAGTTCAAGGCCAAGGTCACGCAATGCACCTCGAACTACAAACAGTGGGGCGTGGCTGTGTTTTCCTATGCGACCGATGGGGACGGGCGCTTCCCTTCGTGGGCCATGCCCGGCACCGGAGCCAATACTTGGGACGTCCCACTTGAACTGGTGCCAGCGATGACCGCGCAAGGCATGACCGTCCCGATGTGGTTTTGCCCGGTGAAGCCGAGGGCGATTGATCCCATCAACGTGTGGTGTCAGGCCAATCTGGGTCGCCCGGTGCAATCCACCGCGGATCTCAACGCCTATTACCAGCGCGTTTACACCTCGTTCGCAATTCTGGAGGGGCACAACTGGTGGGTGCCGCGGATGAACGGCGGGCGCAAGTCCCCCCAAAACACCGGCACTAACCGGATCAGCGACCACTGGCCGGAGCGAGTGGAGGACGCGTTCGCCGCCCGGCTTCCCATCCTTACAGACCGCTGCACAGCCTTGCTCAACACGAGCACCGAGGGTCACCCGTGGAACAATAAGGTGGACTCCATCAACCTCCTGTTCGGGGACGGCCACGTGGAGCTGAACGGCACGTCGAAGATTCAGTTGCAATCGATCGCCTTCGCCAACGGCAACAACTACTACTGAGCCCACCGTCCGCGAATTTTTGCCGACTGGCGCACGGGCGAGGCCGCTGTCTATCCTCCTGCCGCATGGCAACACATCGCATCGGCATCATTGGCGGAAGCGGGCTTTACCACATCGAGGGCTTCACCCAACAGAAGTGGGTGAAGGTCAAAACACCCTTCGGCGATCCCTCCGATGAACTCCTCACCGGGCAGCTTGCGGGCCGTGAAGTTGTCTTCCTCCCACGCCATGCGCGCGGACACCGTCTCCTCCCGAGCGAGCTGAACCACCGCGCCAACATGTGGGCGATGAAATCCCTCGGCGTCCACTGGGTCATCAGCGTCAGCGCCGTTGGCTCGCTCCAAGCCAAGTATCGCCCGTGCGACATCGTGCTGCCCGACCAGTTCCTCGACCGCACCAAGCGCGACTTCGAGCACACCTTCTTCGGGCGCGGCATCGTCGCGCACGTTGCGTTTGCGGATCCCATTTGCGAGGAGCTGCGCCAACTGCTGCTCAAGTCCGCCAAGGCCCAGAAGGCGCGTGTCCACGACGGCGGCACCTATGTGAACATGGAAGGCCCCGCGTTCAGCACGCGCGCGGAATCCCTCACCAACCACAAGCTCGGCTACGACGTCATCGGCATGACGAACCTCGGCGAGGCCAAGTGCGCCCGAGAGGCAGAGATCGCCTACGCGACGATGGCGATGATCACCGACTACGACTGCTGGAAGGCGGACGAGGCGCACGTGACCGTCGAGATGGTCATCGAGAACCTCAAGCGCAACGCCGCGACCGCCCAGCGCATCATCGGGCACGTCCTGCCGCTCATTCCGGCCGCACCAAGCTGGGAGTGCCACGACGCGCTCCGTTGCGCCATCATGACCGACCCGAAGCTCTGGCCCGCGAAGACAAAGAAGGAACTCGCGCCATTGCTGAAGAAATACCTCTGAGTCAGGAAGTCGGGACATCCCTGCCTGCGCGGTTCTTGGTCACGAAATCACGGATCACTTCGATCTCCGCTTCGCCGGCGATGGTGTGTTCTTTTGCGAACTCGCTCCACTCGATGTGCAGGCCCGCCGCCCGAAGCACGCGGACTTGCTCCCGCACCGGCGCGATCGGGATGAGCGGATCGTGGAGGCCGTGCGTGAGGAGCAGCCGTTGCTCCCCGGCCACCGGGGATTTCTCCCGCAGCAGCCGCTCCGGGTTGTGAGTGTAGCCGCTCACTCCCACCAACCCGGCGAGGCGATGCGGGTAGCGCAACCCCACTTCGATGGTCATCAAGCAGCCCTGCGAGAAACCAAAGAGCGAGGTCTGTCCGGTCGGAAACCCGCGCTCCCGCTGCGCGTCCAGCAGTTCGCACAACCGCCGCGTGCTCCGGGCGACGCCGGGGGTGGCATCGCCGGGGAAGTCATACCACGAGTAGCCGCCGAAGTAGTCGTCCGGCGCGTTAACCAATAGATAGTTCATCCACGGCAGGCGCAGCGCCCCCGGCAGCCAGCGGTAGCCATCCATGCTGTCGCCCAACCCGTGCAGCACGATCATGAGGTGGCGGGAATTCTTCTCTGCGGCAGGAATGAGTTCAGTAAAAAGCATCCCGCAGGTGTATCCCACACGCACGGCCCGGTGAAGCGGAACTTGTCCAAGCGAGCTTGGATTGCCGGCGGTCAAGGTCGTCGATAAACTCGCGCGTATGGTGCGACTGGTCCTCTTCGACATTGACGGCACACTGATTCACAGCGGCGGGGCTGGCGTGCGCGCGTTTGGCCGCGCGTTCGCCATGGAGTTTGGACTGCCGCACGGCACGGAGCAGTTGCGCTTCGCCGGCCGCACGGACTCCGGGCTGGTGCGGGAATTCCTCACTTTGCACGGCGTTCCGGCTACGGCGGAGAACTTCCGCCGGTTCTGCGATTGCTACGTCCACTGGCTCGACCACCACCTCCACGAACTCGCCGGCGGCGCGTGCCCCGGCGTCGGCGAATGGTTGTCGGCGCTCGGTGCTCTGCCCGAGCCGCCGGTGCTCGGCCTGCTCACCGGCAACATCCGGCTCGGTGCGCAAATCAAGCTGCGGCACTACGGCCTCTGGTCACCGTTCTGCACCGGCGGTTTTGGAGATGACCACGAGGACAGGAATGAGATCGCGCGCATCGCCCATGTGCGGGGGAGCCGCAGTTTTGGCCGTCCCTTGCACGGGGAGGAGATTCTCGTCATCGGCGACACGCCGCTGGACATCGCGTGTGGCCGGGCGATTGGCGCGCGCTGCCTCGCGGTCGCCACCGGCGGCTCGAAGTTGGACGAGTTGGAAGCGCACCGGGCCGACTGGGCCATCCCTGATCTCACGCACCTCGCGCCTGCCGAAGCTTGCCGCTGAGCGAACACAGCGAAGCGAATCCGAAACGCGCAGACCCCTTCCGTCAGTTCGGCTCCGCAGGCGTCTCCGGAACCGCAGAGTCGGGGGGGGCGGGATTGGCTGCGGCTTCGAGTTTGCGCAGGCGCTTCTCTTCCTTTTTGGCCTTCTTGTCCATTTCCTTGCGGCGCTTTTCGAACTGATAGTTGGGCGTTGCCATAATGTGCTGGGAACCATGCCAGCCGAAGGCCTCAGGATGCGAGCCGGAATTCTAATTTCCGCCTGACGTTCACCACGGGGTGAAACGCAGGCCGAAGAGGGTCAGCACGCTGAGGGCGAGCAGCGCGATGGCGAGGGTGAAGACGGTGATGTTTTGGGCGCGGAGTTCTGCGATGACGGCGTAGTCCTTCGGCGCCTTGATGTCGCTGCTCTCCCCGTCGGTGAGCAGGATGACCATGCGGTCGCCGCTGGGGGCGTTGGGCGAGGAGGTCGGCGCTGCCGTAGAGCCCCTTGCCGATAAGGGTGATGCCCTAGAGCGCGTCGGGCAGGCCTTTGCGGACCATCGAGGGCGAGCTGATTCCAAGGCTGCGCGCGCAGGTCTACGTTGTCGGCGAGCAAGGTCGCGATGGAGGTTTGGGCCTTGAGATTCTCCGGGCGCAGGGCTGGTTCACCGCGCAGTTCACTCTGGAGCTTGCGCCCGAAACCGCCGACCAGCCGCACCGCGCTCGCGGGGCTGGTCTTCAGCAAGTCCGCGAAGATGGGCGCGAGCGTGCCCGGCGGGATTTGCATGATGACGCGGGCGAGCGCCGCGCCGGCCTTGGTGTTCTCCCAGTCGTTGACCTTCGAGAGCGTGAGGACGCGGAGGTTCTCGTCCCAAATCTTCTGCACCTGCGCCGCGTTATTACCCTGGACGCCATTGACCGCGCGAATGCTGCCGCCAGCACAGTTCCACCGCCGACGTTCACGGCCGTGCCCTTCACACCCACGACGGGCGGGGCTTTGGGCGGCGGCGGCGGCGGCGGAGGTTGCACCAGCGGAGGCGGCAGGACCGGCGCGCGGCCGACCGCCTTCACGGCGTTGATGGTATCAATGCCGTCAATCTTGTTCACGCCCTGCGCCGCGTTCTTCGGCGGCGGCGTGGCCGTCGGCTCGATGGGCCTTCTCCCGCGCGACTTGGATTTAGCCCTGATTGAAGTGGTAATAGAGGGCCGCTACCGGGAAGAGCAACTAGAGCAGGGTGAAGAACTTTCTCATCGCGCGCCCAGCTCGACCTCCTTCGCGCGCTCGCGATTCGCGGCCTCGCGCTCGAGCCGACCACCTTCCAATCGCTGCCGAAGAACTCCAGCGCCACCGGGATGAGCGCGTAAATCGCCGCGCTCAATGCCATCGCCAGCACCGCCAGCTCCGCGAGCGTGAAGCCCTTGCGCGGCGGGGCCAACGACACTACCAAGTCGCCCAGCGACGACGTGGTCAGGTGCTGCTCGTTCACGTCGGGGTAAGTGCCCTGCATGCCGAGGCCACGGCGCGCAAGGTGTCGCCTTCCTGCCGCGATTGATGGCCGTCAATAAACGTGCCCTTCTCCGGGTTGTCCACGCCGAGCACGAAGACTTCCTTCACCGACTTCGGGCGCGGGAGGATGGGCACGAGGTTCACGCAATCGCCGTCGGTGAAGACGATGAGCCGCGTGCTGCCATCGGGAAAGTCGTTGACCAGTTTGACCGCCGCGTTGAGCGCTTGGCCGAGGGCGGTCTGGCCGGTGGGCATGGAGTAACTCAGCGGCAGGCCGTTGAAGACATTGCGCACCAACTCCGAGTCGCGCGCCTCCATCACCACCGGCATGGAATCCGTCCAGAAGCCAATCACGCCGAAGTGCAGGTTCCCGCTCACCCGCTGGAGAATCCCCTCGACCACCTCGCGCATCCGCGCCTGCCGCGTGAGCTTGCCCTCCGGCCCCGCGTCCACGAGATGCATGCTGGGCGAGAGGTCCGCGACGAACACCAGCCGCGTGGCGTCCTTGTTCGCCTGCTTGCGGTCGCCGCCCTCCTTCTCCGCAAGTTTGATAATCAGCAGCGCCGCCAACCCCCAAGCAAAGGCCGCGAGAGACAGCGCCCGCAGCAACGGCCCCACGCGCGTCCACCCGTGGGCCGCACCCGTGGGCCCGCCCGCCGCCCGCCCGCCCGAATGCGCCGGACGTGCAGCCACTCGGCCAGGACCGTGAGCAGCAGGATAGTGGTTGCAGCGAGCCGGCGGCGGAGTCTTTAAGAAAGCGACAGCCAAGTGGCACACAGCGCGACATCATTGGGATGTGAACCGGTTCCTTCAGGTCACACCTCACGGAAAGCACCCTCGAAGATTCAGTCCTGACCACGAGGACCAGTTCGCCTACTCCATCGAGACTGACCGCCGTGCGGCTTTTTTTCCCGCGTGATGGGATTTGTCCGCCAGCATCCGGCGTTTGGCCCCTTTGGACGGCTTGCGATTCTGGCGGCGGATTTTCTCCAACTCGGCGCGCGCGGCCGTGCGCTGGCCTTGCTGCAACGCGGCGATCTTGGCGAGGAGCACGCGGCGCGCGATCTGCCGGTTGAGCCCCTGTTGCCGGGACTCCTGACACTTGACCTGCAGGCCCGTCGGCCGGTGGACCAGCATCACGCAAGTGGAGGTCTTGTTGACGTTCTGCCCGCCGTGCCCGCCGGAGCGAACGAAGGATTCCTCGAGGTCGCACTCGCGCACACCCAGCGCGGCCATGCGCTGGGCGAACTCGGTTTCCGCGGTGAGAGGAGATGCGCTCATGAACGTGATCGTAGCAGGCGGCACGTGGCTCAGGCAAACGTCGAGGAAACCACCCGGAGCCGTCCCGGCCAAGCGGTGTGCTGCCCGGGCCTACCGCCGCCCGTCATACCAGATGGGGCAGGCGTCACGGCGGTTCAGCGCACGGCCCAGGCTGAGGGCGGTCTTCAGCATGAAGCGGACGTGCTCCCACGGCGTGTAGAGGTGCGCCTTCCGGCCGGACGTGAGCAACGGGTGGCGCGTGAGGATGCGCATGGGCTTGAGCTTTCGCTGACGAGCGAGGCGATTGAGCCGCTGGCTAAGGTCAATTTCCTCCGTGGCGTAGAGTTCTTGGTTAAAGCCACCGACGGTGCGGAACGCGGTCGCTTCGACGAAGATGAACGAGCCCGCAGCCCAGTGCGCGCAGCGGCTGATAGTTGTCCAGCCATGCACGAAGAGCAGTGTCCACCGCGGCGCATGGTCGAGCCGGAGGGTGCAACCGCCGGCCAAGTGCCGGCCGTCGCGAATGACCTCGGCCACGTCGGCGAGCAGTTCGCGGTTCACGTGCGAGTCCGCGTCCACGAAGATGAGCCAGTCGCCGGTGGCTGCCGCCGCGCCGGAGTTGCGGGCGCGGGCGATTTGGTTCACCGGCTCGAAGACCACCTTCGCGCCAGCGGCCCGCGCGAGTTCTCCGGTGCGGTCGGTGGAGTTATTGTCACAGACGATGACTTCGCTTTCCCAGCCGAGCGAGGTGAACGCTTCCCGCGCTGAGTGGGCCACCTGCAAGGTCGCGCCGATGAGCTTCTCCTCATTGTAGGCGGGCAGGACGATAGAGATGCGCACGGGCGGAGCTTACTTGGCCGAGGCGCACGAGGCCATCTTTGAACTTTCCCCCACGCTGTTGCGGCGTATGTTCCCATACGCGGCTGAACCCGCTGCTCCCAATTTCATGTCTGACAACAACTCCGCTCCCGTCACGCCGAAGAAGTCCGGCCTGCTCAAGAAGCTCGGCCTCGCTGCTGCCGCGCTCTTCGCCCTGCTGGTCGTCGCCTACTTTGTCGTGACCAGTGCGATGTTTCAGAAGGGCGTCGTGCTGCCGCACGTCGCGAAGGCCATTGGCGCGGACCTCACGGTCGAGGACACGAGCATCAGCCCGTTCTCCGGCGTCACGTTGGTCGGCGTGAAGCTCCAGGTGCCCGGCGGCGAACCTCTCTTCACGGCGAAGGAAATTCGCGCGCGCTACAGCCTCATGGACCTCATCGGCGGCACCATCACCGTCGAGGAAGCCGCCGTCAGCGGCGCGGTCATCAACGTCGTGCAGCACCCCGATGGCAAGTTCAACTTCACGCCCATCCTCAAGGCCACCGCGTCGAAGGAACCCCCGTCCGCCAAGCCCGCCGTTACTTCGACCGCCGCGCCGCCCAAGCTCAACATCAAGTCCATCAGCGTGAAGGACTCCACCATCCGCTTCGCCAAGTCCGAGAAGTCCGGCGCGAAGCTGCTCGCCGAACTCACAGGTGTGAACGTCACCGCGTCGAACATCCAGAACGGCCAGACCGGCAAGCTCACGCTCGGCACTGACGTGAAGTTCGAGCAGACCGCTGGCGGCACGAACGTCGTGGACGCGCTCGTGGCCAAGCTGGCTTCCTCCTTCGACTTCGCACTGAAGCCCGAGCTTTTGCCGCAGGGTCTCAAGGGCAATCTCCGCCTCAACCTCACCCAGGCGCGCGGCGGCTTCGCGGACGCGAATGGCCTCGCCACCACGCTCGATCTCGACCTGACGATGACCGAAATAAAAGAGCTCGCGCTCCGGGTTGCGCGCGGCCAGCAGCAGCTCGCCATCGTCACGGCCAGCGGGCCGTTCGACGCGCAGAAGATGGAGGGCAAGGTCCGGCTCGACGTCGCCGGCCTCGACAAGAACGTGCTGAACATCGTGGGCGCGAAGCTCGGCCTAGACTTCGGCAACACCAGCATCTCCCTCGCGAACGAGATCACGCTCGCCAAGGCCGGCAAGACCATCGCCGCCGCCGGGCAGTTCGCCGCGAACAACTTCGGCGTCACCCAGCAGGGCCAGACCACGCCGCCGCTGGACTTGAAGCTCGCCTACCAGGTCGCGGTGGATTTGACCGCGCAGGCCGCGACGGTCGGCACTTTCAACTTCACCGGCACGCGCCAGCAGCAGCCGCTCCTCTCCGCGACACTCTCCAAGCCGCTCGCCGTCTCGTGGAGCACGAACGCCGCAAACAACGTCGGCGACTCTGAGTTCGCGCTGAACGTGACGGGGCTGAACCTCGCGGACTGGCGGCCGTTCCTCGGCAAGGTCGCGCCAGACGGTCGCGTGGACGTGGCGCTCCAAGTCGCCGCGCAGAACATGGGCAAGAAGCTCGGCGTGAACCTCACGGCCAACATCGCCGGCCTCACCGCCCTCGTTGGCACGAACCAGTTCAGCCAGCTCGGCTCGAGCGTCTCGCTCAAGGCCACCGTGGATGACTTCAAGCAGGTGAAGCTCGAACTCCTCGACGCGAAGGTCACGCAGCAGGGCCAACCGCTCGCGAACGTCGCAGCAGCTGGCGTCATGGATGTGGGCACGATGAACGCCAACCTCGGCGTCTCCCTCGCCGCCTCGCTCACGCGCGCCGCTATGCTCGCGCCCCTGCCGCCCGGCGTGAAGGTCGCGGGTGGGCAGGTCAGCTTCGCCGGTCGCCTCGCGCAGCAGGTGGCCGTCGCAAACAAGCAGACGAACACGACGCAAACACTGAACGGCAAGCTGGAGCTGACGGACTT
>SIBB01000076.1 GCA_009695395.1 Pedosphaera sp.
TACCTCCGCGTGCTGGAGCTTCGCCCGCAGCACGCCCAGGCCACAGCCATCCGCTTCTGGCTGCGGGAGAATCCCTGAGAGTTGGAGGGAAAGCGTTCAGTTCGCAGTGGGTGGAGGGAGCAGCGCGCCGGACTGATTACTGAACACTGATTATTTTCTCCTCCCGCTTGCTGGCTGCTCAAATCACCCCGGTGGCCAGCACATCGGCCGGCCGCCGAGGATGTGGCAGTGGAGGTGAGGGACGGATTCGCCGCCGTCGGGACCGTTGTTGATAACGAGGCGGTAGCCGTTCGCCGCGAGGCCAACCTGCTTGGCAACTTCCGCCGCCTTCAGCAACAGGTGGCCAAGCACCGCGTGGTCGGCGGGCGTGGCCTCGGCGATGCGGGGGATGGGTTGGCGCGGCACGATGAGGATGTGCGTGGGCGCCTGCGGGTGGAGGTCGCGGAAGGCGATGACGTGCTCGTCTTCGTAAATCAGGTTCGCCGGAATCTCCTTCGCGGCGATGCGTTCAAAGAGGGTTTTACTCATGGGCAATCCATCGGTGCCAGCCGTCCTCAACTCACGACTAACGCGCAGTCCGTCCGGTGGTTCTCGTCGAGGCACTGGCGGAGGTAGCCCACAATTTGGTCGCTCATCATGCGGCAGCGGCCGCACCAGCGGCGCGCGCCCACAAGCCGCTTCACGCAGTCGTGCAGGCCGTTGAAGCGCACGAGGCACGGGGATTGGCTGAGTTGCTGGCGCATCTCCTCGCGCAGGCGCGGGAAGAAGAGCAACTCCCCGCCGTCGCCGGTTTCCTCCGCAAGCTCATCCAGACGCGTCTCCGCCACGGGGCCGGCGAGCGCGAGCGCGAGCGCGGGCTTCGGCTCCGTGCTGTTGACGATGAGGCCCAGACCGCGCAGGACTTCCTCCAGCGCAGCCGTGAACTCGCCGATGGTTACGATGGTCTGCTTGCGCTCGACCTTGAAGTAGTGGAGCACGGCGGCAGCGGCCTCCTTGACTAGCTGGTGGTCGAGCTGATCGACCGCCTCGCCGATGACCTCGACGCTCACGTCCTCGACGGAGCAGGGAATGTGCTCGCCGTTGGCCGTCTCAAATACCAGGCAGTGGGAATGTAGCTGTATCACGTTTGGCCTCCAGGTGTTTGACCGCGTCCAGAAAGTCCTCCGTCTCCTCGAAACGCCGGTAGATGCTCGCGAACCGGACGTAGGCGACTTTGTCTAACTCGCGCAAACGGGCCATGACCATCTCGCCGACGGCTTGGCTGGGCACCTCGGAGTCGAACTGGTCGGTGACACGGTCGGCGATGCTCACGGCGAGCGCCTCAATCTCGGTGGCGGGCACGGGCCGCTTGGCACAGGCGGCCTTGAGGCTGCCGAGAAGTTTTTCCTTGTTGAACTCCTCGCGTCGGCCGTCGCGCTTCACGACCATGAGGCCGGCATGTTCAATTTCCTCGTAGGTGGTGAAGCGGTGGGCGCACTTGAGGCACTCGCGGCGGCGGCGGATGGTGGAGCCTTCCCGTGAACCTCGGGAGTCAATGACTTTGTCATCCAAACCGGCGCATTTTGGGCAACGCATAACAGAAGCCTCGCCACTTCAAATAGAGGCTCAAATTGCGTAACACGCTACTAATGGTAGAAGCAAGGGTTTTTGCCGGTGAATCCCGTAAAGGTCAGAAGTCGGGGCAGAACCCAGCTGTCTTCAACCACACTACGAATGTTGCCCGGACTCCTGACTCCTTACTTGTGTCTCTTTTTACCTATCCTCACCGCGCTTGGCACGCACGGAAACCTTTGCCAAGCTCCAGCCCGTGAACACTCAATCCCCGTCCCGTCGCGACTTCATCCGCACCGCCACCGCTGCCGCCACGCTGGCCGCCCTGCCCGCGTCCGCCGCCGCGCCGCGCAAGCGCAACCACAAGCTCGGCTTCGACAACTTCGCCGTGCGCGGCATGAAGTGGAACGCGCGCCAGCTCATCGACTACTCTGAGAAACTCGGCTGCGACTCGCTCTTCATCACCGACTTCAGCCCGCTCGATGGCAAGCATGACGACGCCTCGCTCGCCGAGGTCCGCAAATACGCCGCCGACAAAGGCATCTCGATCGAGCTCGGCTCGTGGAGCATTTGCCCGACTGCGAAGCGCTTCAAAAAGGATTGGGGCACGGCGGATGAACATCTGGCCCTCGGCCTGCGCATGAGCAAGGCGATTGGCTCGAAAGCCTTTCGTGTCGTGCTCGGCGGGCAGGAAGACCGCAGCTCCGAGGGCGGCATCGAGGCGCGCATCGCCGACACGGTGAAGGTGCTCAAGTCCCAGCGCAGCCGCGCCGTGGACGCGGGCGTGAAGGTCGCCGTCGAGAATCACGCGGGCGACATGCAGGCGTGGGAGCTGCAACAACTCGTCGAGGCTGCCGGCAAGGATTTCGTGGGCGTGAACTTCGACTCCGGCAACGCCGCGTGGACGCTCGAAGACCCGCTCGCCAGCCTCCAGCTTCTCGCGCCATACGTCCTCACCACCAGCCTGCGCGACGACATGGTCTGGGAGTCCGCCAACGGTGTGACCGTGCAGTGGACCGCGATGGGTGAGGGCTGCCTGGACCTGCCCGCGTTCTTCGACGTGTTCGAGAAGCGCTGCCCCGGTGTGGCCGTGCATGTCGAGACCATCTCCGGCTTCTCGAAAGAGTTCGCGATTTGGAAGCAGGACATTTGGAAGACTTTCCCCAAGGCCAAGGCCAGCGACCTCGCCCTCTTCATCGCGCTGGCGAAGCGTGGCAAGCGCATTGAGCCGTTCAAAGCCCCAGCCGGCGTGGACCGCAACACGGCCGACCAAGATTATCAGCGCGGCGAAGTTGAACGCAGCATCAAGCATTGCAAGGAAGTCCTCGGCCTCGGCCTGCGCGCGTGAGTGATTGATGTGATCGCCTTTGGCTATCCGACTAATCACTCATTCCTCCCCATGCCACCTCACTCCCCGCCGTGAATTCCTCCGCCGCGCCGCGCTCGCTGGTGCGGGTGTGCTTGCCTCGCGCGAACTCTTTGCCGCTGATGCCGCGTCCTCCCGCTGGGCGCGGGTCTGCCCAATGGGATTTCCAGCGTCCCAGCCGTGAGTCGTCGCCGCTGAGGTGAGGAGGCGGATCCGTTGGGTTGCTGGAGGTTCCGCCTCCTCACCTCGACGGCTAGATCACCTCGGCGAGGTCCACCAGACGGCTGCGTTCGTTCACGGACTTGGCGGCGGCGGCGCTGACGGCTGCGACTTCGAGGATTTCCTGGTGCGGCACTGGCTCCACACCGGTCTCGGCCATCTTCAGGAAGGTGTGGGCCATGCGGAAGATTTGATAGTGGTGGCCGAAACCAGTAGTTCAGCATCGAACGCTGGACCGGCAGTTGTGGGGGTGAGCCGGCGGTCAGTTCGGAGACACGATGCGAAGCGTCGTGGCCCCGAGCGAGGCCGCGATCAACTTGGCCTGCTGGTCCAATCCTTCGGCGGTCAACTGGTGCACACTGCCGTCTGACAGCACCGTGTTGCCCGCCAAGTCGTGATGGCCGAACTGCCGAGAGGTGCCAGTGCCCACGACCCAGATGAACTTGGCCGGAGCGGGAATGGGGTAGGTCTGGCTTTGCATGCCGCGCGCCAACACGGCGATGTTCGGGCTGTTGGCTCCGGAAGGGTCAATATTGCAATTTCGGTCAGCCGAGAGGGAGGTGTTCGGCTGCTTCGCATCAGCCTCGAGGCCGATGATGTAAGAGGTGGCGCTGTCCTTGCCCTGCGCCGCGTAGAAGGGTGCGGCGGCGGCGATCACGGTGTCATCACCCGTGCCCGCTGGCACAAAATAACCAGTCCCGGCTGTGCTCGTGAAATCGCTGCGCAGGTTGTTCAACTTCATCTTGTCGCCCGGGCACATGAGGATTTTGGCGGAGCCCACTTCGTTGGACATGACAAACATGTGGGCCCAGACACGCTGGTTCGGATTGGAGGTCGTGGCCGGATGATTCCCATTGGCTGCGGTGTTGAAGTAGGAACCCATGCTCGCGTAATTGGCGGGGAGAACCTTGTAGGGAAAGCGGTCTTCGTTGTCGTTGGCAAAGAGGGTGAAGGCAAGGCCGAGCTGTTTGAGATTGCTCACGCACTTGATGCGGGCGGCCTTGGCCTTGGCCTTGGCCAGCGCGGGCAGGAGCATCCCGGCTAGGATCGCAATGATCGCGATGACGACGAGCAGTTCAATGAGGGTGAAGCCGGCGCTGCGGCGCGTGGAGCGTTGCATGGCAGTGGGTTGGTAGTGCGCGAGCCAAAAGGTCGCCTGAACGGCAGGCAACGCTTCGGCCGAGCTTTGAGTTGGTGATGCCCGAAGAATGGAACACGACTGGCGGGTGCCGGCAACTCTTTTGATCCCGGACTCCGAAATGGGATGGCCGCGAAAGGGCGCAAAGAACACAAAGGAGCCGAGGTGGAAATGACTGGGACCGGGACAGTTTCTCCCCGTCCCGTGCTCCTGCCAGAAGCTTGGCTTTGCGCTCTTTGCGCCCTTTCGCGGCTGAACTGCGGAGTTCAGGTCTCGCCGAGGTGCGGCCGGAAGCGCGGCTGGTCCGGCGGCTACATCACCTCGGCCAGCTCCACTAGGCGGCTGCGCTCGTTCACGGACTTGGCGGCGGCGGCGATGATGGCGGTGACTTCGAGGATTTCCTGGTGCGGCACTGGCTCCACACCGGTCTCGGCCATCTTCAGGAAGGTGTGGGCCATGCGGAAGATTTGATAGTGGTGGCCGAACCAGTAGTTGCCATCAATCGCAGGGGTCCACTCGTGGGTCTTCTTGGAGAAGTGCGCGGTGGTGCTGCAATAGGTGGGCGTCACGTCGGGCCGGCCATACCAGACTTCGGCGGGCATGCGGTCGTCGTAGGTGATGAGGGCGTGGCAGGTGGCTTCGCGGGCATACATGGAGACGGCTTTCACGCCGGCACCGCAGAGGGTCATGCACATCCAGACGGGGTGCTGGCCGTAGATGAACCAACTGGGGTAGCTGTAGCCGCCGCCCTGGCTGGCGATGACGTATTGCAGGGAGCCGAAGTCGCCGCTGGCCTTCATGCGGAGGGCTTCCTCGGTGCCCCATTGGTGGCGGTAGAGGCTGGAGGACATGATGGGGGCCTTGTGCTTCTTCGCGAAGTCGAGGATGCGCCGCGTCTCGACGACGGTGCCGCCGATGGGCTTGTCGCAGAAGGTCGGGAGGCCTTTCGCGAGGCCGGGCGCGCACAGCTCGAAGTGGTCCTCACCGCGTCCGCTGGCGTCACCGACCCAGATGGCGTCGGAGTTTTTGACGAGCTCGTCGAGGGTGCGGGCGACTTGGACGCCGGGGAAGCAGTCGGCGAACATCTGGGCGCTGGCGGGGTCGGCGTCGTAGTAGCAGGAGATGACGGTGTTGTCGAAGGGCTGCTTGGCGAAGTCTTCCTTGGGGTTGCGGAAGTGGGATTTGAAGAGGTCCACCGGGCCTTTGCTGAGATGCTTTTCAATCATCTTGAGGTCCATGGTCGGGTGGAAGCCGTGGGCGAAGTGGTAGGTGTGGCCGTTGGTCTTCTGCGGCTTGCCGCCGATACTCGAGGAGATGACGCCGATGCGCAGGGGCTTGCTGGGACCGAAGGTGGTGAGGGGGCCGGTGGCGGCGGACGCAGCGGCGGCGAGGACGGTGGAGCCGGTGGCTGCGAGGAAGTCGCGGCGGGAGGAGGGGGAGGAAGAATTCATGAGTGCAAAACCGACGCGCTTGCCAGCGCGGAAGTTCACTCCTACTTTCCCGCGCCTATGGAAAATGTCGTCATCATCGGGTCGGGCTGCGCGGGTTGGACAGCGGCGCTTTACACGGCGCGCGCGAGCTTGAATCCGGTCGTCGTCACGGGCGCGTCGCCGGGCGGGCTGCTCACGACCACGAGCATTGTGGAGAATTTCCCCGGCTTCCCCGAGGGCGTGGACGGCACGGAGCTGATGATGAAGATGCAGGCGCAGGCGGAACGCTTCGGCGCGCGCGTGCGGTTCGGCTCGACGGTCGAGGCGGTGGATTTGAGCAAGCGGCCGTTCGTCGTCAACGTGGACGGCGAGATGGTAGAGACGAAGTGCATTATCATCGCCACGGGCGCGGGCCACAAACACCTCGGTGTGCCGGGCGAGGATGAGCTGGAGAAGAAGGGCGTGACGTATTGCGCGACGTGCGATGGGGCGCTGCCGATGTTCCGCAACCAGCCGCTCGTCGTCGTGGGCGGCGGTGACTCGGCGTGCGAGGAGGCGACGTATCTGACGCGCTTTGCGTCGGTGGTTTACCTCGTGCATCGCCGCGATTCGCTGCGCGCCTCGAAGGTCATGGCCGAGCGCGCGCTGTCGAACCCCAAGCTTGTGCCGGTGTGGGACTCGGTGGTGACGGAGGTGCTCGATGTGGCCGCGGGCAAGGTCACGGGGGTGAAGCTCAAGAATCTCAAGACGGGCGCGGAGAGTCTGCTGCCCTGTGCGGGCGTCTTCGCCGCCATCGGGCATTACCCGAACACGCAGCTCTTCAAGGGGCAAATCGCGCTCGATGAGAACGGCTACGTGGTGCGTGAGAAGGGTTCGCAGACGACGGTGGAGGGCGTGTTCGTCGCGGGCGATTGCTCGGACCACGTTTACCGGCAAGCCATCACAGCGGCAGGCATGGGCTGCGCGGCGGCGATTGACGCAGAGCGGTATCTTGGGTCGTTGAACCAGTGAGGCGCTTATGACACCAGCCCAGCGCGCAGCCATCCTCGCCGAGGTCAAAGGCGGAAACAAAATCGCGGCCATCAAACTGTGCCGCGAGGCGACGGGGATGGGCTTGGCGGAGGCGAAGGATTGGGTGGAGAAGTTGGAGACTGCCCCGGATGCGCCGCTCCCGTCGGGCGGAAAGTTAGCGGGGGCTTTGGCACCCGTTGCCGAACTGCTCTTCAAAGGGGGAAACAAAATCGCGGCCATCAAACTCTATCGCGAGCAGGTCAAGCCTGGCTCCGGGCTGGCTGAGGCCAAGGATGCGGTCGAACAGCTCGAAGCCGGGCTGCACGCGCAGCACCCGGAGAAGTTCACCGCGCAAGCGCAGAAGTCCGGTTGCACAGGGGTTCTGGCTTTGCTGGTTGTTGTGGTGGTCTGGATTCGCTCATGACACCCACTGAACTTGCCGAGCGCCTCGCTGCGCCTAACCCGCCGCGCTTGCTGGACGTGCGGCAGCCGGATGAATTTGCCATCGTGTCGCTGCCGGGCGCGAAGCTGCTGCCGTTGAACGAGCTGCCGGAGCGCGTCGCCGAACTGGCGGCGTGGCGGGACCAGGAGGTGGTTGTGTATTGCCATCACGGGATGCGCAGCGCGCACGCGATTGGCTGGCTGCGGCATCAGGGTTTTACGAACTTGCACAACCTGAGCGGCGGCGTGGACCGGTGGTCGGTGGAGGTGGATGCGAATGCGCGACGCTACTGAGGCGTCTGCAAACGGTCCCGAGAAGGGCGCAACTGTAGTTTCCGCTTCTTTTCGGTCAGCATTGCTTTAGAAAAACACCATGAGTCAACGGCAGGCGCGAATCCGTCGCGCGACCCACGAGACGCAAATCAGTCTCGACCTGAATGTGGATGGCACCGGCAAGGCCGCCATCCGCACGGGCGTGCCGTTTTTCGACCACATGCTGACGCTATTCGCGAAGCATGCGGTGATGGACCTCAAGCTGCGCTGCAAGGGTGACCTCGAAGTGGACGCGCACCACACGGTGGAGGACTGCGGCATCGCGCTGGGGCAGGCGTTCGTGCAGGCGCTGGGAGAGAAGAAGGGAATTCGCCGCTACGGGACGGGTTTCGACCCACGCAATCTGTTCACCGGCGAGGCTTACGTGCCGATGGATGAATGCTTGGCGCGTTGCGTGATTGATTTTAGCGGGCGGCCTTTCCTCGTGTGGCGGGGGATGGACGGCCTCGCACAGAAGAAGATTTCACCGGCCGAGCGGACGCAGGACATGTCGAGCGCGTTTCGCTTCGGGCTGGCGCGGGAGTTCTTTCAGGGCTTCGCAAACGAGGCGCGTTGCAACCTGCACTTGGAACTCCTCTACGGTGGTGAGCCGCACCATGTCGTGGAGGGGCTGTTCAAGGCCTTCGCCAAGGCGACTGACTTCGCCTGCCAGCGGGACCCGCGAATCGCCGGTCAGATTCCGAGCACGAAAGGCAAGCTCTAGCCGCAATGCCGCAGCCGCCTGACTTTACGACGACGCTCGACGTGCAGCTGGTGGCCTCCTCTCAGGCTGGCGACATGATCGCATTCGAGGAGCTGGTCGCACGGCACCGTGACAAGATATACGCGCGCGCCTTCAGCATGATGCGCAACGAGGAAGATGCGATTGACCTGTCGCAGGAGGCGTGGGTCAAGGCTTGGCAGCGGCTGAAGCAGTTTCAGGGCGATTCTAGCTTTGCCACATGGATGACACGCATCGTCATCAACCTCTGTCTGGACCAGCTCCGGCGGCAGAAACGGACGCGCGCGGAGTCTATCGAGCAGCTGGATGAAGAGCTCGGTGGAGTGGAACGTCAGATGCCGGTAGTTGCATCAAATCCTGCGGAAGGACTGGAACGGGCCGAGTTGCGGAAGCGGATAGACAAGGCGATGACCCAACTCTCCTACGAGCACCGCACCGTGCTGATTCTGCATGAGTTTGAAGAGATGGAATACAAGCAGATCGCGAAGGTGATGAACTGCTCGATCGGGACAGTGATGTCCCGGCTATTTTATGCGCGGCGGCGGTTGGCGTCGTTGCTACAGAGTTTGAAGAAAGAACAACAAAGTTGAACACGAAGGCAGTTATGAACACGGAATTGAAATTGCAGGCCCTGTTGGACGGCGCGCTCGACGCCCGCGAGATTCGGGAAATCGAAACCATTCTCGCCCAGGACATCCAGAGCGCCGCACTGATGCAGGAACTCAAGTGGATGAAGGCCGCCGTCGCCGGCAACGAGGCTGAAGTGAAGCTTCCCGAGACCCGGGAGTTTTACTGGAGCAAGATCGAGCGCGGCATCGCAGCCGAGGCTAAGAAAGCCGCTGCGGCTCCCGCCGAACGCGCTTGGTGGCTCAGGTTCATTTATCCGGCCACCGGTCTGGCCGCGATGGTTGCGGTCATGTTCGTCGTCAGCGGTGGACGCACCACCGACGGCGCGGATACCGAAAGCGTGCCAGAGGATGTGAACGCCATCAGCTTCCGCTCCGAGGCTGAGGCCATGTCCGTCGTTTACGTTGCCGACGAGAATGGCACCTTCAACCCCGTCGGCCAGGAAACGAAAAATGAGCCTGAAGCCGACAAGTAATCCGTCGCGCTGGCAGTTTCTCGTCCTGCTGCTGACTTCCTTGTCAGCTTTGCTCGGCGTCGCCTCCACGCCCGTTGAAGCCCGCGTCCAAGCCGTCCTGATCTGGGGCACTGACGAGGCCAAGCCCACGGGCAAGAACCTCAAGGAAGTGGACTCGAAGCTCCGTGACCGGCTTGCCAACGTCTTCAAGTGGAAGAACTATTTCGAAGTCAACCGCCAGACCGCGACCCTCCCATCGTCGGCAAAAGTTCAGACAATCAAATTGAGCGAGGAATGCTCGGTGGAAGTGAAGCTTCTCCCGGAGAATGTGGCCGAGGTGAAACTGATTGGCAAAGGCAAGGCCATGGTCACCCGCCGTCACTCCCTCTCTAAGCCCGACGCCCTCGTCCTCGCCGGCGACGACAAAAACAAGACCGCTTGGTTCGTGGTCTTAAACTTCAACTGACCGGCGGTCAGTTCGGCTCCGGAGTGTTTCACCTGCGGCCCCTCCCAAGAGGGTGAAAATTTTTGCGTGCGTTTTAAGTGCATCCACCAATAATCCGCCCCCATGACCATTTGGATTTTGGCACTATTGTTGTTCGCTGGGGTCGGCGCGTTGGGTCGGCAGATTGGCGGCATCCGCATGGGGATTTCCCTCGTAGGTGTCCTAGTCGCACTTTTCGCTGCGGGGCCGCTCGCGCCGATCGTGCGCTCGGCACTGGGATCGGTGGGCGTCAAGAACCCGATCCTCATGTGGTCGCTGGCCGCGCCGCTGGCGTTCCTCGGCATCATGATGGTCTTCAACAGCGTCGCGGCGGCCGTTTACATCAAGATCAGCGGCTACTTCAAATTTCGCGCGCCCGACGACGTGCGGATGCGCTGGGAACGCATTGACTCCGGCCTGGGTCTCACCGCCGGGCTGATGGCGGCGGTGCTCTATCTCCTCGCCGCGTCTTCCTACGTCTTTCATGTGGGCTACTTCACCACGCAGATCGAGTCGCCGACGGACAACCCGATCTGGCTGAAACTGACTAATAAAATGAGCTCCGACTTGACCAGCACCGGCTTCGACCGCGTGGCGGTGGGCGTGGGACAGGCGTCTCCGGGATTCTTCCAGATGGCGGATGTCGCCGGCCTGCTCTACCACAATCCCGATCTCCAAAGCCGGCTCCCGGAATACCCGCTCTTCATGTCCCTCGCGGAGCAGGCCGATCTGCAAGGCATGTTCACCAACGCAACTTACGCACCGCTGCTCCCAGCAAAAACCAACATCTCCCTCATCCTCAAGGACCCGACCACTCACCAGTTGTTCGCGAACGCCGAAATCCAGCGGGCGGCCAAGGAACTGGATATCGCTGACTTGCTGAACTTCCTCCAAAACGGGGTGTCCGAGAAATACGCGAAGGAACCGCTCGTCGGTAAATGGCAGGTGGACCTGAACGAAACAATGAAAGCCTTCCGCCGCGCCAATCCGAAGGTGTCTG
>SIBB01000077.1 GCA_009695395.1 Pedosphaera sp.
GCTCGATCGGGCGTCCGTCCCACGCAGACACCTTGATGGCGCTTAACTGCACCCCTCCGTTCAATATGTAGAATGAAAGCCCTGTGCCTGGTAGCGTCGGCCCGCGCGCACGGGCCGCGTCCCGCACCGCGTCGGCCACCGTCGGCGGAAGGTTCGGGTCCACCACCGGCACGGCAGGTTTCGCGACGTTTGGATCGTTCCACTGCTGAATCACGTTCCCATCCACGAGCAGCGTGATCGCGCCGGCCAGCAGGTCTGTGCGGATCTCGACGCGCAGGGTGCGGCCCGGAATGGGGACAGGAATCTGTGCCTGACCGAGGTGCTGCATTCCGAACTGTCCCTGCCCCCGCATCAGGTTCACGTAGCCGAGGCCGAGATTGAACTGATAACCGCTGCTCGCGAAGTTGAAGCGCTCGACCGCGTCGGTGTAGAGGCTGAAGTAGAGGTTCAGCGCGTTCGCCGCGCCGACCTCAAACTCGACGCGTGACTGCGGCGGCAGTTTCAGATCGCGGCCCATGAAGGCGTTCGCGCCACCGGTGAGCACGCCGTCTCGCAACTGCCATGCGGTGGGCGTCGGTCCAGTGGTCCAGCCGTCGAGGCCCATCGGCCCGTCGTAGATAGTCGCGAACCCCTTCGCGAGGAACGCGAGCGACTGCACTCCCGCACGCGGTGCACGGAGCTTTCCGGCGAACCACGTCTCCAACTCGATGTGCGTTGCATCGAGGGACAGAAGGTTGCCGGTCAACTCGTCGCCATTGACGAAACGGAAGCGACACGTGTGATGTGCGCTGGACTGCACCGGCGGGCGCGCGACCTGTGCGAAGCGAATCTGGTGGGCGTTGCGCGGCAGGAACTCGATGGGCGCAGCGGACGCCGGGTGCTTCCAGCGGATGCCCTTCGCCGGGTCAATCGCCTCCAGCGCACCGTGCAACGATGAGCCGTCGAGGAGTTGGAAGATGTCCACGGCGGGCTGGGCGTGGAGCGGGAGCGCAGCGGTCAGGAACAGCGCGCAGAGGAGGAAGTAATTAGTGTTCAGTATCCAGTTCACGCGCGCGGGAGTAGAAGCCCTCACAGCCCGCCCCATTCATCCACTGGACCACGCGGCGCAGACGGGTTGAAGCGCAGCCCGCGGACAGATTCCGGCTTGAGCTTCAGCCGCCCGAAAACCGGGCTGACCGCGATGATCTCCCCCGCCTCCCATTTCTCCAATGCCAGCGTGAGGCGCTCGTTGCGATGCAGCGTGACCTGCACGCCCTCGCCCTTCGGCAGCGCGGGCGCGGCGTTCACCGGGAAGGCAATCAACGCCGCGCGCGTGAGAGGAATCTCCATCTTTGTGCCCGCCGGGTTGAACGTGAGCTTGCCGTCGCGGATGCCGTGCAGCGTCCCGGTGGCGCGGTCGCGGTTCGCAAACTCCACCACCGCGGTGTCCGCTGGCGGCACCACCACGAGCTTGTCCGGGTCGTCACCCGGCGCGCCCAGCGGCTCCGCGACACGTTCGCGCCCGTCCCACGGCGCGATGCGGATGTCGCTGACGCGGACGCGTGAGCTGGAGTTGAAGGCGTGGAAGACTATGCCTGTGCCGGGGCCGGGGCTGCCAAGGCTCTTCCACTCATGGACACGCTCACCGTCCGCCAGCAGCACCGTGGTTTCCGTCTCCGTGTTGACGAGGAACGTCAGGCGCACGGAATTTTTCGTGAGCATCTGCGGCACACGCGCGCTAATGGAAGTGGTGGCGCCCATCCCTGAGCGACGCATCGAGTAGATGTAGCCGCTGGAGGAGGTGTAGAACTGCCATCCGTCGTTGTAGTCATAGTGATCCGCGCTCCGCGTGAAGAACGAGAAGCGGATGTTGGGCTGCCCCTTCCACGCCAGCTCGAACTCGATGCGCGCCTTCGTGGGCAGGTTGCATTCGCGCCCGAGCGTGCCCACGCCGGTCGAGTAAAACGCGCCGTCCCGAAAAACCCACGACGCGTTCGTGTTCGCGACCGGGCGTCCGGCCAGGGCGCCCTCCGCGCCGAGCACGGGGTTCGGGTTGTTCATGTTCAGCCGCAGCACATCGAGCGCGCGGGCGCGGGCGTCGGCGAGGGCGTTGGCCGCGGCGTTTCCCTGCGCCTGTGCCTCGGCCAGTTGCGCGGGCATCTCGGCAAACACCGCCGCGCGCCCGAGCAGCCGCCGCCCAATCAAGTCCGCCGCCGCACGCGCCATCGCCTTGAAGCGCGCGGTCTTCACCGCATCGCCCTGCCAGTCCGCAGGCGGCTCGAACTCCGCGAACCACCGGTCGAGCGTCGCGCGCGAGGTCTGTCTCTCGGCCAACGCGGTGGTGACGAGGTCGGACTTGAGAAACTCTGCGACGCTCGCGGCCTTCTCGGCGGCATCGGTCAGCTTCGTGACATCGGCCTCGGGGAAAGTCTTGCGGACGATGGGTTCGCCAGCAGGCGCGACGGGCTTCACGACGGCAGGCGCGGACAATGCGGCCGGTGGCGGTGGCACCTGCTGCGGAGCGGGTCGCACACCGTCGATGACCCGCTGAATCTCCTTTTGCACTGCCTGCACGACAGTATCCACTTGCGGAGCCGCGGGCGGCGCAATGGCATTCGGTGCTACATTCGGCGGCCTCGGTATGTTGTCCCGCGCCGGCAGCGGCAGCCTTAGCGGCAGCCGTGGGGGTGGTATTGCCGCAGCAGCAGGCGCAACAATACGCTGTGGAGCAACGGCGTTCTTACCGTCCATCTTCGCGGCAAGGGCCTCGGCGTCCTTCAGCGCCTTCTCCAACGCCTGCTTCACCACAGCGGGCGTTTTGTCGCCCAGCTTTTCCAGCTGATCCTTCAGCTTGGCGATGAGCTCCTGCGGGTTGGGCACCGCCACTGGCGCCGGTGCTACCGGCACGGCTGGCCGAACCAGCAAGTTGCCGCCGAAGAAATCTCCGCCGATGCGATTGATGACCATCGCACCGTTGCTGACCTTCCACTCCTCCGCCACTCGCGGGCCGTCGTAGAGCACGGACTGGCTGCTGCCATAAAAAGACAGGCTGGCCAAACCCGTGCGTTGTCCGCGCAGCCGCCCAGCAAACCACGTCTCCACCTCGAAGGTCTCGCCGTCCAGCGAAAGGAGCTGCCCCTCGAACTCGTCGCCGCTGGCGAGCTGCACACGGCAGACCGGCCCGGCGTTCGTCGGCAGCGTGGCAGAGCGCGTGGGCAGGCGGATGAGATTCAGGCTGGTCGTGGTGAACTCGATGGGCTGCCGCGCGTTGGGGTGCCGCCACTTGAGCGTCTCGCTGTTGAGCGTCTCGATTTCCCCCCGCAGGAACGAGCCGTCGAGAAAGGAGACGCTGGCCGGAGGAAGATTGGTGGCGGAGGCCGCAGCCGCGAAACTCGTGGCGGCCGTCGCGAGCAGTCGGACGAGCGGGCTGGCAAGCAATTTTCCACTAGCGCTCATAAATCGGCAGGAAGCGGTAGTTCAACGCCAGCGACAGGAGAGACGCCGCGGTGCCAAAGGAATTTCCGAACGACCCATCCCAGCTCCCGTCCTTGTTCTGCGTGGCGGCGAGCGACTTGATATTCGCGCCGTTCCACTTGCGCCACGCGTCCGGCGAACTGTGGAAGTAAGCCTGGGCCGCGTAGTAGAGATAGTATTGCTGGTAGTGCGCGTCGCCAGCGGCGGTCTGGAGATATGTCCACGCCCCCTTGAACTCCGCCGTGTCCTTCCGCTTCGCCAGCGCCTGGACGAGCACGCCGATGGCGCACCGCGTCGCGTTCGGCCCGCTCGCGCCGGTGTAGCCGTAGCCGCCCTCGGGCGTCTTGCAGCTCGTGAAATACTTGAGGCCCTTCTGAATCGCGTCCTCCGGCACGGCCAAGCCCGCGTTGCGCGCGGCGAACATGGCGACCATCTGCGCGCCGCTCACCGTCGTGTCCCCGTCCATGCTGTCCGGCGAGTAACGCCAGCCGCCCGTCGGGTTACGCGCCTGCGAGGCGACGAGGAGGTTGATGGCGCGCTGGAGGGCCGGCCCGAGCCGCACGTCGTCCACCGCGCCGTAAGCCTCCGCGAGCGCCAGCGTGGCGAAGCCGTGGTTATACATCGAGGTGCCGATGTAGCCGGTGTCCTTGTTTTGCTGGGCGAGAATTGCGTTGAGGCCGCGTTTGATGGCCGACGCGTAAGGCCCCACATTCGGGTCATCTCCGTGCGCGAGCATGGACACGACGCACAAGCCGATGACACCGGGCTGCCGCCCATACACGTCCGCCCACGCGCCTTCCGCCGACTGCGACTTGGCGAGGAACTGCAGGCCCTTCACATACATCAAATCAATCGCCGCCGGGCTCGCGTCGGACTTCTCGATGAAGAGCTGTTGGGCGGAGGCTTCGCAGAATGACCAAGGCCCAATGACCAAGGCCCAAACAATGACCAATGACCGGAGCGCGGCGTTCACGCCGCAGACGGCCCCGATGCGAAAAGTGCTTAAGGACGGTCTCCGGCTGACGTCCGCATCTGCGGCCTGAAGGCCGCGCTCCACTGACGCATTCGCGTTCACGGCTTCACCTCCACTGCCTTGAAAAAGTTCTCCAGCGCCTCACGGAACTCCGCCGGCACCTGCCGCGTCACCCCGCTGCCCTTGCCCGTGCGCCGCGCGGCCGCCTCGGCTCCGCGCGCGTCGCCGGTGGTGCTGGGGCTGGCCTTGTCGGTCGAACCGCCGTTGGCGTTCTGACCGGGCTGCTGGCCGGGCTTCATGCCGATTTGCGCCTCCTGCTGGGCCATCTGCATCATCATCTCGGCCTCCGCCTGCGCCTGCTGCTGTTGCTGCTGGCTGCTGCTCTTCTGCCGCTTGGCCTGCTCGTTGATAAGATTGATGAGGTCGGTCAAGTGCAGCAGCGCGTCGTTCTCCGGCTTCTGCGCCGGCTGGCCCGTGAGCTTGTCGAAGAGCGCCGACTCCGCGTCGCGCATCCCGTCCTGCGTGCCGAGCAAGAACTCCTTCGCCTCCTCAATGTCGTTGCCCATCTGCAATTTTGTCAGGTCACCACGCAAGGTCCGCTGCTGCTCCCCGACCTTCAGCGCGCCCTCGGCGTGCCGTGGGTTCCGCGCCTTCTCCTCCTCGAGCAACGTCGTCTGCTGCAACACCCGCATCTCGCCCGCGCGCAGGCGAATCGCCGCCATCAACATCTTGAGCAGCTTGTCTTCCTTCGGCTTGCCCTCACCCTCGCCGCCCTGGCTCTCCTCCTCCTCCGGAGGCTCCAGCTTCTTCGACCAGTCGCCAAAGCGCTTCGTCCACGTCGCCAGATTGCCCATCGCGTCCATCGAGACGTTCGCGTCAATCAGCCCGCGCACGCGGTCCAACTCGCTCGCGGTGTTGACGGACTTCATCTCCGCCGCAACCTCGCCGTAGTTCGCGCGCTGCGTGCGGTCGAAGAAGCGGCTCATCTCCGCCACGACCTTCTCGGCCTCCACCTTCACGCTGCCTTGGTCGCCGGCGAGCGATGTGTTGATTTTCTTGTAGCGCTCCGGCAGCTCGCGCGGCAGCAAACCAATCGTCTCGCCCACCACCTTGCCGAGCTGTTCGCCCAGGCCCTTCTCTGACTCGGAAAGTTTCTTCAACCGCTGGGACAGCGTGAGCGCCTGCAAGTTGTCGAGCCCGTCGTTCATCTTCTTTTGCAACTCCTGCAACTTCTCCAGCGCCTTCTCCTCCGCCGCGAGCGCCTTGGTCGCCTCGTCCGCACGCGGCTCGGCGCCGGCGCTCTCCTGGGCCTTCTGCAACGACTGCTGTGCGTCCTTCATCTCCCCCTTCGCGAGCGACTTCATCTGCGCGAGGTTCTGCGTCCACTCGCGGAGCGTCTGCTGCGTGAGGGTCGGGTTGCGCATCGCCTCGCGCACGATGTCCTGCCCCTGCTGCGCGATGCGCTCAAGCTGCGCGGCGTTCCGCGCCTGCTCGTCGGCTTGCTCGCCGGCCTTCTTCGCGGCCTCGTCGGACTTGAGCTTGTCCTCGGGTAAACCCATCAACTCGCGCGTCGCCGCCGTGATGGCCTCCTCCTTGCGCGTGACTTCCTCGACCTGTGCGAAGAGCGCGTCGAGTTGCTGCCTCACGAGTTCCGCGTGCTTGGAAAGGCTGACGATGTTGATGCGATGCGTGACCGACTCCGCCGGCTCGCGGCCTGGCAGGAAGTCCGTGGCAAATCCCTTCACCTCCACGACCGAGTCCGCCGGGATGCGCATGACCGTGGGGCTGAACAGGAAGACATTCGTGAACCGCCGCTCCTGCGCACCCGTCGCCAACTTCCTGAACTGTGCAATCGCCGGGGTGTTCGTCGGGTCGAGCGACGCGACAATCTCGGAGCTGACCGCGCCTTCGCGGACACCGAAGTCATCCGATGCGGAAAACCTCAGCGGCAGCACGTCCGTCTCGAGAATCGAAACCTCCATGCCGAGGTCGCCGAGGTCCACGCGCGGCGCGGCGTCCTTCATCGGGCGCAACGCCAGCAGCCACGGCGCGATGGGCTTCAGCCCGAACTCATCACGCCAATCGAACGTGGCCTGCGACGACGCATCCAGCTTGAGCGAGCCGCTGTTGAACTTCTCGCCTGAGAGCAGCAGCGAGAGCGGCTCCGTCTTGTCCACCGTCAACTCCGCCGACGCGAGCGGGCGCGTGGCGATGCCGCTGAGCGTGACGCGGCTCCCCTCGAGCACGGGCAGCGTGGCGTTCTGCACAATCTGGTTCGTCCCCGGATACTGCAGATAAGCCGGCAGCGTGACGCTCGCCGCGAGTTGCTTGAGCGCGGGCCGATGCAGCGGCTTCACCGCGATGGTGTGCGTCGCGTCGCCGAGGCGGACGCGCAGCGTTCCGTTCTGCGTCTGGCCGGGGAGGGTGAGCTTCACTGAGCCGTTCTTCACCGGTGCGGAAAGTTTGGTCTGTAACTCGAAGCGGCCGCTCGCGCTCGACGGTTTCCAGAACGAGCGGTAAGTCACCTTCGCCACAAGCTCGAACGGCTCGCCATGTGGCACGACGAGCTGCGTCGGGATGTTCTCCAGCGCGATGAAGGTGTAGCGCGGAATCCCCGCGGCCGGCACCGCCCACCGCTGAAGCGCATTCCAACCCGCCGCCGGTGCGACTGCAAAGGCGAGCACCACCGGCACCAGCACCGCCGCAAGTGCGATGCCCGCGAGGCGTGCAGGCCGGGAGTTCACCACTTCGAGGAAATCGAACTTCGCGGCGTCCGCCGAGACTTGCCGGATGGCCGCGCGGCACAGAGCGAGCGACATGTTTTGCGGCCGCACTTTCTCCTCCGCCAATTCCACGATGCCCAGCAACCGGTCGCCCAGCCGCCGATGCGCGTGCTGCACGACGTTCGACAACGCCCGCAAATCCCGCCGTTGCCAAACCCAGCTCCGACACCACCGCACCGCGAACGACGCCGCCCCCGCGATGCCCGCCAGCAACAGCGCCGTGCGCAGCGCCTTGGGCGTGTCCCCGACGCGGTCACACAAGAACAGCAGCGCGAACGAAGCCGCCAGCGCCGCGACCCCGCCAGCCACCGCGTGCGTCGTCTCCGCCCGCCACAGCGCGCGCTCCAGCGCCGCGAACTGAGCGCGCAGCGAGTCTGGTAGGGAGATATGAGTTTCGTCTGGCATTGGTGCGACGGACGGAAGTTAGCATCCAGCGTCTCCCTCACAATCCCCAAGTTCCCCTACTCAGGCAGCCGCCGAAGTGAGGCGGCGGACCGGAGGCCCAGGAACTGCGCGCGGAGGCTCAAGGCAGGGGCGACTGCGCCTTGCCGCGCAGGTAGGCGATCAAGCTTCGCACCTCGTCCTCCGGCAGCACCTGGAGCAATCCCTCCGGCATCATGGAGAGCTCGCTCTGCTTCAGGGTCGCGATGTCCGTGCGCGCGATGGTGAGGGTCTCGTTAGGCGTGACGATGGTGACGGCGGTCGCGTCCTGCCGCGCCAAGATGCCGGAGATGCTGCGGTCGTCCTTCGTGTCGAGGTTCCAGGTGCGGTAGTCGTTGGGAATCTCCGCGTTCGGGTCGAGGATGTTGTGGAGCAGGTAGTCGAGGTCTGAACGGTTTGAGCCGGTGATGTCCGGTCCGACCTTGCCGCCGATGCCGTAGAGCATGTGGCACTGGCCGCAGGTCTTGGCAAACACGGCGCGGCCCTTCGCCAAGTCGTCCTTCAGAGTGCCCGGCTTCGCGAGCAATACCTTGTAGCGCTCCATCTCGGCCTTCTTGTCCGCCGTGCTTTCACGGGCCGCGCCCCAGTGCTTGTCGAGAGCAGCGTTGAGGTCGGCCTGCTGGTAGTTGCGGAGCTGGCGCACGAGGTCGGCGGGCAAATCCTTCGCCGCGAACTTCCCGGCGGCGAGCGCGCCCACCAGCGCCCGCGCAAATGAAACGCGCGAGGACAGCGTGCCAAAGGCGTCGCGCTTGCCAGCAGGGTCGAGCGTCGGGAGTAGCTCCAGAATCGCCGCCGCGGTCTTCGGATCGTCATACGCCGCCAGCCCGCGCAAGGCGGCCCCGCGCAGCGCCGGCTCCTTGAGCAACTGCCGCAGCGGCTCCGCGAGCGTGGCGTCCCTCGCCGCCACGAGGGCTTCGAGCGCCGCGAGTCGCTGGGCGGTCGGGGCCTTCACGTCGAGCAACTGTTTCCTCATGTCCGCCAGCGCGCTCGCACTGCCGAAGACGAGCGAGAGCTGCTGCACGAGATCCTTCACCTGCGCGTTGTTACTCGTGGCCAGCTTGGTCGCGAGCGCTTCCCAGCCCTCCGGAGCCTTCACGCCGCGCCGGCCCTTGAGGCCATCGGCCAGGCCCTTGAGGATGTCGAGCTGCACCTGCGCGTCATCGGTGGACTGGAGCACCTGCACAAGGATGGGCAGCGCGTCATCGGACTGCGCGCGGAGCGAGGCTAGTGGCAGGCTCGCCGCGAGCAGGAGGAGAAAAAAACGTTTCACTCCCGAACTGTGGAAAAGGCATGCGACTTCGGCAAGCGCACTTTGCCAGCCACCGATGCGCCGGGGCCGACTGGGTGCGCTTCAACTCGTCATGAAAATCTCCACTTGCAATGAATCGGGCGTTGCCTACTCTTTGCGCGCTCTTATTACGGAAGCGAGCGTAGCTCAGTCTGGTAGAGCGTCACCTTGCCAAGGTGAATGTCGAGGGTTCGAATCCCTTCGCTCGCTCCACTTTCTCTACCAAGGACTTGCGGTTTCGGAGGGTGAAAGTCTCAACAGCTAGTCTCAACAAGTTCATCCGCGTCACCCCTGTTTCCCACTGTTCACTGGCGTCACAAACCTCCTCAAACCCGCCGCTCAACGTCCTTGGGAAACATCAGCGCCAGCAAGATTTTTCCCGACAGGTAAGAAATCAGCGGCTGTTCCTGCCTCTGCTCCCTGCCTAAATCATCAGCATCAACGTCACCTCTCGCTAAAATCGTCAGCCAGAATTTTTACACGACGACGGACAATTCTTTGGTCTGCTCCTGTGGTTGGTCATTGGTGAAAACTTGGGATATTCGGGGATTTTCATGGCTAAGTTGGGGTGAACTGGGAATGAGCCATGAGGAAAAGGAGCGTGCGAGAGCCTGGCTTTGATGCCTGAGCGCTCTCTGAGGGTTGGAGATCCCACCGCTGCGCACCGGCCTGGGCTTCGCTCCGCTGCGCCACGCCGCAGGGGCGCGTTTGGCGCACCGTGGCTGGCGCAGCGCCGGAGGCTTCTGGCAGGCTTGGGCCATGAGCATGGATGGCGAACTTCAGAAGCACTACGCGTTACTGTTGGGCATTGGCAGCCCCTGGGAGGTCAAGACGGTGGACCTCAAGCTGCTGGAGAAGCAGGTGGTGATCGAACTGGGGTGGCAGTGGGGCGCGGCGGCCAAGTGCCCGGAATGCGGAGGAGAGTGTTCCATCCATGACTGTGCGCCGGAGCGGACGTGGCGGCATCTGGACACGATGCAATTCACGACGTTGATCCGGGCGCGGACCCCGCGCTCGGAGTGTCCGCGGCGCGAGCCAAGGCGGGCGGGATGTTCGGGGTTCCGGCCTTCGCGCCTCGCTCCGCCGCGATGGCAGGCCGGGCGCACAGGAGCAAGACAGCGATGAAGAGGAACTTCATGGTTTCGAGAGTGTTGGACTCAGACGGGGAAGGAACCAAGCTCACTTGATTTCTTTGGCCTTGGCCTTCTTCGCCGCGCCCTTCGGTCGAGGTGCTTTGGGCTGCTCGTCGCCGGTAGTGGCAATGGATTTGCCGTCGAGATAGTGGTCGAAGTAGTTGTTCCAGGTGGGGGCCATGGGGCCAAGCGCGAGGCCGGGGGGATTGAGGCCGGCACCCCACGCCGTCAGCTTGGCGCGGAGGCGGGCGGCGATTTCGGGATGCTTGGCGGCAAGGTTGTGCTTTTCCTCGAGGTCGGTGCCGAGGTCGTAGAGATACTCCCGCTCGCCGCCGCGCAGGAGTTTCCAGTTGCCCTCGCGGATGGCGGACTGCGCGACCCAGCGCCAGTAGAGCGCGTCGTGCGGCGGGGTTTTGATTTCGCCTTTGAGATGAGGAAGGAGATTCACGCCGTCGAGGTCGCCGAGCTTGGTCGGCAGGCCGGCCATCCCGGCAGCGGTGGCGGCCACGTCGAGCGCGATGAGTGGGAGCAGGAGTCTTGGCGATGCTTTCATGTTTATGGTCACTTCGGGGTCGGGGGGCGGTAAAATGCCGCCGCGTTTCGGTGGAAGAGCTTCTCGGAAACGACGTGCCCCTTGCGGTCGAAATACGCGCGGGTGAG
>SIBB01000078.1 GCA_009695395.1 Pedosphaera sp.
CAAGTCCGGGGTGAACTCGTGGTTGAGCGAGCTGTAAAAGGTGGTGGCCTTGGCATCCACGGACGTGCTGATGTCCGTCGTGATGCGGGAGATGCGCACACCCAGTTGGGCCGAGCTGTTCGGCAGGTAATCCCAACTGCCGCTGACATCCACGTAGGGACTGGTCTGGGATTGCGGGAAGGCGGGCACCGCCGTGGCCGCGTTGGGATACTCAGTGTATTGCACGCCGATCCGCCCGTTCGCCCGCAGGTCCGTCGTGAACCTGTGACCGGCACCGGTGAAGAAGTAGTGCGACCGGCTATCGCGGGATGCGGGCAACGCAAAATCTAAAGTCACCGGGTCGGAGATCAACACATCTTTACTGGTCGAATCCGTGAGTCCGAAGGAGTAGCCAAGTAACAGCTCGGTGGAGGTCTCATCGAAGATGCGATACCGCCCCACCAGGGTTAAGAGGTGCTCGACGCGGTCTAGGAGCGCGGAACGTGATCCCGGCTGGCCGGTGCTGGAGTTGTCCTGCTCATAATCGTAGTAGGTGTTTGCGTAGCTAACATCACTTGACCAGCGCTCGATGATGTCATCCGAGACGAACTTCAACTGGAAGTTGTTGCGCATGTTGTTGCCATCCGAGCGCTGCGCGGTGGTGAGCGATCCTGGGTCGAGCACACCCGGCTCTTGCGCAATGGCGAACGACTCACTCACGGTAAGCTTTTGCTTCTCCGTGAACCGGTGGTCGAGGCTCACGCCGAAATCCAAACTGTGGTCTGCCGAACCCTGCCGACGATCCTCGTAGTAGCGCATACCGTAGCGCGCGCTCAAATCGACCGTGGTCTGGTCGCGATTGAGCTGGTAGGCCGCGCTGGGGCTGAACTCCAAGCCCCAACTGCTGCGCTTGGTGGCGATGCCCGCGGTTGACGCCTTTGAGGGGCCGGTGGCGTAATTGTCGTCGTAGAAGCTTCGGACCGTGGCTGTGAGGTTCCAAGGCTTCGCGTCTTGGGCGAGAGCGGGTTGAAGTGACACCGCGCCCAACGCCGCCAATCCCGTCGTTACAATGATCCGATTCATAAAGCCTTTAATGTCTGCGTTTCCCACTGAAAATCCGCAGCTTTGGTAAGGGATTGGGGCGCTGAGTGTCAACGGTATTATTCCCCCAAACGTCCATCGGCAGCCTCGCGCACGCGCTCGAGGATGACCTCCGCCATCAGCGGCTCGCTGCCGATGCTCGGCGCATACCACAGCCGCCTGCCGTGTCGCTCCGTCGGGTTGCGCCAAGTCGGCTGACCGCTGCGCAGTCGCTCCTGCACGACCTCCGCCGGCTCGCCCAGCATCACAGGGATGTCCTCGAAGGAATGGAGCCCGTCGCTGATGAAGAACGGCACCATGGCCAGGTTCTGCGCCTGCGCCATCTGCCAGCACGCGCCGATGCGCGGCTCCTCCTCCATAAACACCGGATAAACCTCCGCATACTCGCCCCGTGCGCGGATGAGCTCCACCTGACGTTCGATGGCCTTGCGCGAGTTCTCGTTGTTCCCCGTGCCATGTCCGGCGATGAAAAGCGCCGTTTCCACCGGCTTCGGCGACGCAGGAGCCGGATGCTCCTCCACCACCGCGCGAGCGCGAGCGATCAGCACCCGAGTCATGCTCGCATGCGTCCCCACTGGCCCGCAGTAGTGCAACGTCTGCCCACCCCGCTGTTGGACCCGCGCGAAGCCCGGCTGACCGCCCTGGCTGAAGCCCAACTCGCGCGGGATGACCTGCTCCGTGAAATACCCATCGCTGATGAACAGCGGAACAATGAACACCCGCGGCGCGAATACCCCGCGCAGCACGCCGCTCACGGACGGCTCCTCCTTCCAGAAGCACGGCACGACCTCCGCAAAGATTCCGCGCCGCCGCAATTCGTCGGCGTGTTGATGTGTCGGCGCGGCGGAGTCTGCATTCAACGTCGAGCCATGCCCGACCAGCACCAGCGCCGCGTCTTGAAAAGAGTCACTTGCCACGCGCCATCAATAACACGGACCGCGCAAAAGCCCAAGCCCGAACCCGCTTCCTCTCGTGAAGGTTCGGCCGCGGAGACCGGATTCGAGGCGGCGGTGGCGCTGTGTTTCAAACTTTCCCTTGGCTTGGGTTGCGCGGCGCGGGCGGGTTTGTTACGAGTGGCGGGATGAGATTGCCCTTCGTGCTGGCTCTGGCAGCCACGCTCGCCTTCGCCTCCGCGCAGGAGACGAAGAAGGCCAGCGAGCCGCCTCTGCCATTTCCTCGCAAAGGCAAATACGGCTACCGCGACAAGTCCGGCGAGTTCCTCATCCAGCCGCAGTTCGACTACGCGGGCGAGTTCAGCGAAGGGCTCGCGGTGATCGGCCTCGGCAAGTTCCCGGCCACGAAATGGGGCTACATCAATCTCCAGGGCAACCTCGTCATCCCCGCGCAGTTCGAGGGCGCGCACGACTTCTCCGACGGCATGGCGGCGGTGAGTTTCAGCGGCAAGCTCGGCTACATTGACCGCGCCGGGAAGCTCGTCGTGCCTGCTCAGTTCGACGAGGCGCAGAAGTTCAAGGATGGCCGCGCACGCGTGCGCATCATCAAGGACGGTTACGGCTACATCAACAAGCTGGGCGAACTCGTCGTGCCGCTGCAACGCTGAATCGCATGCCGCCGCCCATCCTCGCCGCCCCGCCGCCCCCTGCGGTCCGGCTCACCAACGTCACCAAGACCTTCGGCACGCACACCGCCGTCCGCGACCTCACGCTCACCGTCCCCACCGGTTGCACCTACGGCTTCATCGGCCCCAACGGCTCCGGCAAGACCACCACCATCCGCACCATTCTTCACATCTTCCACCCCGACTCCGGCGAGGTGGAAGTGCTCGGCGAGCGCAGCACCCGCGCCGCGAACAACCGCATCGGCTACCTCCCCGAGGAACGCGGCCTCTACAAGAAGATGACCGTCCGCCGCGTGCTCGCCTACTACGCCGCACTCAAAGGCATGGCCAGCGCCGACGCCGCCCGCGAGATTGAGCAGTGGCTCGCGAAAATGGGCCTAACCGAGTGGGCCGACAAAAAAGTCGAGGCGCTCTCGAAAGGCATGGCGCAGAAAATCCAGTTCACCGCCGCCGTTGTCGCCCGGCCCGAGCTGCTCATCCTCGACGAGCCTTTCTCTGGCCTCGACCCGGTGAACCTCGAAGTCATCCGCGCCGCCATCCTCGAGCTCCGCGCCGCCGGCACCACCGTCATCTTCAGCACGCACGACATGGCGATGGCCGAGACGATGTGCGACTTCATCTTCATGATTTACCGGGGCAATAAAGTCCTCGACGGCACGCTCGCCGACATCCAGCGCAGCTACGGCGAGGACACCATCCGCGTGAGCTGCGACGGCGGTGTGGAACTCCTCCGCAGCCTCCCCGGCGTCGAGTTGGTGCGCGATCTTGGCCAGTCGCAGGAACTCCGCCACCCCGACCCGCAAGCCCTCCTCCGCGAGCTCGCCCCGCGCACGACAGTGCGCCACTTCGAGGTCACGAAGCCCTCGCTCCACGACATCTTCATCCGCATCGCGAAGCCGGATGCGCCGGAGTTGGCCGCGCCCAAGATGACGGGAGGTGGCTCGTGAACAAAGTCTGGTGCGTCGTCTCCACCGAGTATCTCAACGCCGTGCGCAGCAAGGCGTTCATCCTCGGCGTCCTGCTCCTGCCGGTCATCATGGCGATCTCCATCGGCGTGCAGGTTTACGCGCAGAAGAAGACCGACCTCACCCCGCGCCGCCTCGCCGTCCTCGACCGCTCCGGCCAGCTCTACGAAGCCCTCGCCGCCAAGGCCAAGGCCCGCAATGACGCCCTCCGCACGCAGCCCAGCTCCGTCTCCGTCGAGATGCAAGGCCAGCGCCTCAAGATGGACCTGTCGCAGCAACCCGAGTTCATCCTCGAACAGTTCAAGTTCCCCGGCGACGACCTGAAAGCTGCCGAGCTGCAACTCTCCGAACGCGTGCGTCGCAAGGAGTTCTTCGCCTTCCTCATCATCGGCCAGCACATCCTCGCGCCCGACGCCACCAACCACACCGAGCTACTCTACCACACGCAGACGCCCACCTTCCACGAGCTGCCGAGCTGGCTGGACAACACCCTCAACGCCGAAATCCGCGAGCGCCGCTTCACCGCCGCCGGCGTGGACAGCAAGCAAGTCCGCCAGCTCTCCCGCCAAGTCCCGTTGCAACGCCTCGGCCTCGCGCAGCAGAAGACTACCGGCGAAGTCATCGCCGCCAAACCCGAGAACCGCATCGCCACCCACGCCGTGCCCATTGGCGCGATGCTGCTCCTCTTTATGGTCGTGATGAGCAGCGCTCCTGCGCTCCTGAACACGGTGCTGGAGGAAAAGATGCAGAAGATTTCCGAGGTGCTGCTGGCCAGCGTATCGCCCTTCCAGCTCATGCTCGGCAAGCTCTTCGGCACCGTCCTGGTCTCGCTCACGCTCTCGACCCTCTACCTCGTCAGCGTCGCCTGGATGCTTTGGAAATTCGGCCTACTCGGCCACGTGCCGGGGCACCTCTTCGCGTGGTTCTTCCTCTTCCAACTTCTCGCGCTCCTCATGTTCGGCTCCATGTTCATCGCTGTCGGTGCGGCGTGCAGCGAAATCCGCGACGCGCAGAACCTCATCGTCCCGGTGATGATGGTCCTCATGATTCCCATGCTCACCTGGATGGCCGTGCTGCAATCTCCCGCCAGTCCGTTCTCCCGCGCGCTGTCGCTCTTCCCGCCCGCCACGCCGCTCATCATGTTCCTTCGCATCGCCATCCCGCCCGGCGTGCCCGGGTGGGAAATCGCTCTCAGCCTCGTGCTCACCACCCTCTTCACGCTGGGCAGCGTCTGGGTCAGCGCGAAAATCTTCCGCCTCGGCATCCTCTCGCAAGGCCAGACCCCCAGCATTCCCAAGCTCATCGCGTGGGTCTTCTCGAAGTAAGGAGGCGGACGCCCAAGTCCGACTCAATAAACATCCCGCTGGTAGCGCTTGTCCTGCTTGAGCGCAGCCACGTAGGCGGTGGCTTCCTCCGCGCTCTTGCCGCCGGCAGTCTGGATGATCTGGTGCAGCGCCGCGTCCACGTCCTTTGCCATGCGGCTCGCGTCTCCGCAGACGTAGAAGCTGCCGCCTTCCTCCAGCCACGCGTAGAGTTTCTTTCCGTGCTCCAGCATCCGCGTCTGCACGTAAATCTTGTCCGCCTGGTCGCGGCTGAACGCGAGGTCCAGCCGCGTCAACGTGCCATCGCGCTGCATCGCCTCAAGTTCTTCGCGGAAGAGAAAGTCCGTCGCCCCGCGCTGGTCGCCGAAGAAGAGCCAATTCTTCCCCTTCGCACCCGTCGCGCGGCGCTCTTCGAGGAACGCGCGGAACGGCGCGATGCCCGTGCCGGGGCCGACCATTATCATCGGCGCGTCCGCGTTCACGGGCGGTCGGAAGTTCTTGTTGTGATGCACGAATGCCGGCACCGCGCGGCCGGTCGGCACGCGCTCGGCGAGGAACGTCGAGCACACGCCCTTGCGCGGGCGGCCCAGCGAATCGTAGCGCACCACGCCCACGCAGAGATGCACCTGGCCGGGATGCGCCTTCGGGCTCGAGGAAATTGAGTAGAGCCGCGGCTGGAGCTTGCGCAGCAGCGCGACGAACTCCCCCGGTGCGAACTTCGCCGCCGGGTGCGCGTGGAGCAGGTCAATGATTTCGCGGCCCCAGATGAACTTCGCCAAGTCGCCGCTCGCGCCGGGCGCGAGGTGTTTCAGCAGCTCCGCGTCGCCGGTCTTTTCCGCGATAGCCTTGAGAAGCGGCTGCGGGATGCGGGTGATTTCGTAATGGTGAATCAACCCCTCGCGCAGCGGCGTCTCCCGGCCGTCGCGGTCAGGCACCGGCTCCTCGCCGGAACGGCCCAGCGCACGAATGAGTTCCTCGACCAACTCGGCGCAGTTCGTGGCACGCACGCCGAGCGCATCGCCTGCTTCGTAGCTCAGGCCGGAACCTTCGAGTGCGAACTCAAAGTGCCGCGTGTCCTTCGCCGAGCCTTCGCCGTTGAGCCGGACGTTCGCGAGCAGCGGCGCAGGGAAGGGATGGGACCGAGAGAAATTAGAAATTAGTGATTGAGTCGGTGCGGTGCCATCCGCCGCTGTCTCGGACTGATTACTAATTACTAATAACTTCTTCTCCCCATCGCGTGCGTTTGTAGACAACGCCCCGAGCGCCCGATCCATCCACTTTGCAAACGGCTCCTCATACTCCACATCGCAGTCCGTGCGCGGGTGGACGCGCGTCGCTCCGAGCTTCTCCAGCCGCTCATCCACGCCCTTGCCGAACGCGCAGAACTTCGGGTAGTTCGAGTCGCCGAGCGCCAGCAGGGAAAACTTTGTCTGCGCCAGCCTGGGCGCGGCGGAGCTGTTGAGAAATTCCCAGAACATCTTTGCGTTGTCCGGCGGCTCGCCGTCGCCGTAGGTGCTGGTCACGACGAGTAGCGCTGACTCCGACGCGAACTGCGCGGTGGCATACTTGCCGAGGTCCTGCACCGTCGGCGCGAAGCCGCGCTTGCCGGCCTCCTTGGCTATGCGCTTGGAAAGGTTCTCCGCGTTGCCCGTCTGCGAGCCGAAGAGAATCGTGAGCGGCGTCACTGGCTTTGACTCGGCCGCCGGAGCCGCGAGGTTCGGCTGCGGCGCGCGGGAGAACAGGCCCGCGAGAAAGCCATTGAGATACGCACGCTGTTCCGGAGTGAACGGCGCGTTGTCGGGAAGAACGGGAACAAAACTCTGCTGGTTCATTCGGAGAACATTTCCTGAAGTTGTTTCACCTCATGCCGCCGCGTGAAGGCGGCGAAGATTTCGCCGGGCTGGCGCTTGGCTTGATAGGTTGTCAACACGCGCTCCAGCAGCGCGGGCAAATCGCTGAACGGGATGCCGGTGAAAAGCTGCTTGCCGATGGCCGCGTCCGCGCCGGTGCCGCCGCCGAAGACGACGTGGTAACCCTCGCTGCTCGCGTTGCCGACCTTCACGCCTTGCAATCCGATGTCGCCGACGTAGTGCTGCGCGCAGGAGTTCGGGCAGCCGGTGAGGTGGATGTTGATGGGGTGGTCGAGCTGGAGCTTCTTGTTGAGGTGCGCGCCAAGCGCGACGGCCTGGCCCTTGGTCTCCGTCGCGGCCCACTTGCAGCCAGCACTGCCGGTGCAGGCGACGAGTCCGCCCATGATGTTCGTCGCCTCGTGGTGGAGACCGATGCGCACGAGCTGGCGCTTCACGGTCTCGACGAAGCCGTCCGGCACGTCGGGAATGAGCGCATTCTGCCACGGCGTGAGGCGGAGCGCGCCGGAGCCGTAGTTCGCCGCGAGGTCGGCAATGCGGCGCATCTGCCGAGTCGAGAGAATCCCGACGGGCACGACCACGCCGATGTAATTCTTCCCCGGCTGCCGTTGGCGATAGACGCCGACGTGCCCATGCTTCACGGCGGCGGGTCGCTTGATGCACTGCTCCAGCGGAAATTTCACCAACGGGAACGCCAGCTTCTTCTGCGTCTCGGCGAGGAACTTCTCCACGCCCCACTTGTCCACGAGATACTTCAGCCGCGCCTTCTTGCGGTCGGTGCGGTCGCCATTTTCGAGGAAGACGCGAATCATCGCGGCGCACACAGCGAGTGCCTCGGTGGGCTTCACGAGAATCCCGCAATCCTTCGCGAGTTGCTTGTGGCCTGTGATGCCGCAAAGTTCCACGCGGAAGTAGATGCCGGGTGTAGGAGACGAGGTGACGAGTCTCTGGCCTTCTTCCGTAGGAGATGAAGTGAGACTCCTAACGTCGTCTCCTGCCCGGCAGGCCATAAACCCGATGTCATTCGTGTCCGCCACCGTGTCCACTGCGCCGCCGCCCTCGAAGGCGACGTTGAACTTGCGCGGCAGGTTGTAGAACTCGCGGTGGTTCAGGATGTAGTGGTGCAGTGCGTGCGCGAAGGGCCGCGTGTCCAGCAGCTCGCGCGGGTCGAAGCCAGCTGTGGGCGACGCGGTGACGTTGCGGATGTTGTCCACGCCGCTGCCCTTCGCCGTGAGGCCGAGCGATTGCAGGCGCGTGAGAACGTTCACCAAGTTAGCCGGGCCAATCTCGCGAATCTGCAAGTTCGACCGCGTGGTGACGGCAGACCTGCCGTTGCCGTAGTCGTCCGCGATGTCCGCGAGGCCGCGCAGTTGCGCCGCTGTGAGTTCACCGGCAGGAATGCGGCAGCGCAGCATGAAGCTGTTCTGCGAAGGGCTGACGTGGAACATCCCAAAGTTGCGGAAGCGAAACGTGTTCTCCTCGTCCGGCAGTTTCCCCGCCTCCGCGTGCGCTAGGATTCGGTCCCAGCCGTCGAGCGGATGCTCCTCGTGCTTCCAGCGCTCCTGCTTGGTCACGTCGCCGAGCGGTGTGCCGTAAACAGTTTCCTCGGCGAGATTCGCGCCGCCGTGCGTAGGGTCGCCGGTAAGCTGGCCCGTCGCGGTCGTGCCGACGTAAGGATGGATGCCGCGCTGCGCCACACCGGCCATGAAGCCGGAGAGAAATTCCTTTTGCGCGTCGGTGAACGCGCCGGTGGCAGTCGTGGTGGCGGGTGGTTCGATGGTTGCGGTGTTCATATCAAACTGGATGCACGCTCACCGCGCAGTGCTTGTAGCTGGGCTGGCGGGAGTGCGGGTCGAAGGCGGGGAGCGTCAGGCGGTTCGTGGCTGCGTCGTGCATCGGGAGATAAACCTGGCCGGGCCGAATCGTCGCGGTGACGTGGACGCACGCTGTGAGTTCGCCGCGCCGTGAGGCGACGCGCGCGGTGTCGCCGGCGCGGAGGCGGAGGCGACGGGCGTCGGCGGGATTCAACTCCAGCAGCAGCTCGGACGGCGCGAGTTGGCGGAGAATGTCGGACTTGTTCGTGCGCGTGAGCGTGTGCCACTGCGCGCTCGTGCCGCGTCCGGTGAGAAGGACGAAGGGGAATTCAGCGTCCGGTTTCTCCGGCACTTCGCGGGGTGGGGAGAAGAGGAATTGCGCTTTCGCGTCGGGGTGGAAGAAGCGGTTGTCCTCGAACAAGCGGCGTTCCCGAGGAGTGATTAGTAAGTAGTGATTAGTGTCGAGGTCGGGAGCCGTCGTGCCTGTCGAACCGGACTGATTACTAATTACTAAACACTGATTACTCTGCTTCGGCAGCGGCCACTGAATCCCACCTTCGCGGTCGAGATGCCGGTAGTCCTCGATACCCGTGATGTCGCAGGGCTGGCCGGCGGAGCAACGCTTGAGGATTTGAAAGACGGCTTGCGGCGAGGTCCATTCGCGGAAGAGTTCGCCGCAGCCCCAGTAGTGCGCGACGAGCCGGAAGATGTGGAAGTCCGCCAGCGCCTCACCCGGTGCGCGGGAAACTTTCTTCACGAGGCCGAAGCGCCGCTCGCTGTTGATGAACGTGCCTTCCTTCTCGCCCCAGCCGGCTGCGGGCAACACAAGGTCGGCGCGCAGCGCGGTGTCAGTGGTGTGATACATGTCCTGCACGACGAGGAAGTCGAGCCGGGCGAGTAGGGAGTCGAACTCCGTCCCGTAGCCGCCGAGGTGAGGAGGCGGATTCCCCTCCGCGTGTCGCACCGATTCCGCCTCCTTACCTCGGCGGCTACCTTTCCCAATCCACGAGTGCGAGGGATTCGTGGCGATGACCCACAGGCCTTTGATTTTTCCGTCGGCGATGCCATGGAGGATTTGGTCGTAGGCGAGCGAGGGCTTCGTTGGAATCACCGACTCGGGGATGTTGAGCGTCGTTGCGATTTTGCTGCGGTGCTCGGGATTCGCGAAGTCGTGGCCGCCGAGCAAGCTCGTCACGTTCGCGAAGAGGCGCGAGCCCATCGCGTTACACTGGCCGGTGATGCTATTCGCGCCGGTGCCGGGCTTGCCGATGTGGCCGCCGAGCAGCGCGAGGTTGATGACGGCTTGCGCGGTGCGCGTGGCCTCGTGACCCTGGTTCACGCCCATCGTCCACCAGAACGACACGCGCCGGCCGGGCTTCACGCTTTCGGCGAGGCGATAGATTTGGCCGACAGTTAAGCCCGACTTCGCTGCGACTGCGTCCGGCGTGAACTCCCGCACGAACTCCGTGAACTCGGCGAAGCCGCTCGTGTGCGCGGCTAGAAATTCCTTGTCCACCCAGCCTTTTTGAATGAGCAGGTGCGCCACGCCGTAAAGCAGCGCGAGGTCGGATTTCGGCGCGAGCGGCAGGTGCAACGTCGAGGCCATCGCGGTCTCGGTCTTGCGCGGGTCGAGCACGATGATTTCCGGAGAGCGGCGGTTGCGCAGCACGCGCTGCCACATGATGGGATGCGCCACGCACGGGTTCGCGCCGATGAAGACCAGCACGTCCGACTCCTCGAAGTCCGCGTAGGTGAACGGCGGCGCGTCGAAGCCGAAGCTCTGCTTGTAGGCGACCGCGCTTGTCGCCATGCACTGGCGCGTGTTCGAGTCGCAATGCAGCGCGCCCATGCCGAACTTCCACAGCGCGCCGAGGAAAGCCATCTCCTCCGTGCAAATCTGGCCGGTGCTCAAGAACACGATGCTCTCCGGCCCGTGCTGGTCCATGATGGCCTTGAACTTCAGCGTGAAGACCTGCATCGCGTGGTCCCAATCGGTCGGCTCCAGTTTGCCGGTGGCGGGATTGCGCAGCAGCGGCGTGGTGGCGCGGTCGGGCGCGGCGAGCGGCGTGAGGGCTTCCCAACCTTTCGGGCAGGCC
>SIBB01000079.1 GCA_009695395.1 Pedosphaera sp.
TTCGATGACGCGCACACGACGGCGGCCTTGGCGCGAGCGTTTCGCGGGCTGGCCTTGCAGAAGGAGGCGCAGACGGTGCCGCTGAAGCCGGGCTTCGCCGCGCACCTCGTTCCGGAGCAGGTGGGTTGGCTCGAAGAACTGACGCCCACGCAGCTCCCTTGGCCGACGGGCAAGCCGGTGAAGCTGGTTTACTCCGAGGAGGCCGAGGGCGGCGGGCGCACGGCGATGTCGCCCGAGGCGCAGGTGAAGTTGCAGGAGTGCTTCAAGCTGGAGTTTCACCCGCTCGTTTGCGAGGGCGCGGTGCCGGTAAAGCTCTGGCTCTGCACGCCCGACGGCAAGCGCCTAACGAGCACCTGCGACTGGCCGCACTGGAAGGCGCACGAATGGCCAAAGCAAAAGGCGGCGGTGCAGAAGAAGTTTCCGAGCGTGACGTTCTCGTGATGAACTTTTGCCGCGAAAGGGCGCAGAGAGCGCAAAGGAAAGCCGAGCTGGGGAGCGCCGATTTGGTTCGGCTGCGTCGCGTCGCGGACGGCAAGTGAGCGCCCCTCGAAGAAGTCCTCTTTGTGGCCTTTGCGGCCTTTCGCGGCAACAATCCCGTGTCGGGCGAACATTGTATTTACGGGAGTCAACCGGTGAGACGATAGTCGGCCAGTATGTTACGCCGTCAGCGGCAAATCCGGGCGCAGGTGCAGCAATGGGTGGATGCGGGGCTTTTTGCCATCGCATTCTGGCTCGCGCACGGGGTGCGCGAACTGGCGGTGATTTACTCGCCGGGGTTGCCGGACATCCAGCCGTTCGAGCATTACCTCTGGCTCTACCTGTTCCTCTTTCCCGGCACGCTGCTGCTCCTCAAGGCGCTGGGTTTCTACAATCGCCCGCTGCTCTTCTCGCGGCGCGAGACGGCGTGGGTGCTCTCCCACGCGGTGATCATCGCCGTGCTGGGCGTGGTGACGGTTCTGTTCCTCCGCAAGCAGGAGCTAGCGCGCTCGGTCATCTTCCTCTTCGGCGGTTTCAGCTTTGTGCTGGTGATGGCGAAGGAGGAATTGCAGCGGCGCTGGCTGCTCTCGAAGCTCGGTCAGGAGCAGATGCGGCGGCGGTTGGTGCTCATCGGCACGCCGGCGGACACCGCGGAGCTGGCGCGGGACTTGGAAGCGAAGGCCAAGGGCGCGGTGGAGGTGCTGGCGCAACTGGACTTGAATCAGACTTCCTCGGCCCGCCTCATCGAGCTGCTGCATGAGCGGTCGGCCAACGGCGTCATTCTCAGCGCGCGGCATACTTACTTCGAGCAGGTGGAGAAGGTCATCGAGCTGTGCGAACTGGAGGGTGTGGAGGTGTGGCTGCTGGCGGATTTCTTCAAGACCCGCATCTCGCAGACGAGCGTGGACGACTTCCTCGGGCGCCCCACGGTGGTGTTCCGGTCCGCGCCGGAGGCGAGCTGGCAGGGGGTGGCGAAGCAGTTGCTGGATTTCGTCGGGGCGCTGGCGCTGCTGGTCGTGGTGTCGCCGCTGCTGCTGCTCGCGGCGCTGGTGGTAAAGCTGACTTCCCCGGGACCGGTGTTGTTCCGGCAGCAGCGCAGCGGGTTGAACGGCCGGCCTTTCACGATGCTCAAGTTCCGCACGATGGTGTCGGACGCGGAGCAGTTGAAGGCGGAGCTCGCGAGCTTCAACGAGATGGACGGCCCGGTCTTCAAGGTGACGAACGACCCGCGCGTAACGGGGCCGGGGCGGTTCCTGCGTAAGTGGAGCATTGATGAGCTGCCGCAGCTTTGGAACGTGCTGCGCTTCGAGATGAGCCTCGTTGGGCCGCGGCCGCTGCCGGTGGATGAGATTCGCCGCATCAACGACCTGGCACATCGGCGTCGCCTGAGCGTGAAGCCGGGGCTGACGTGTCTGTGGCAAATCAGCGGGCGCAACGATGTGAAGAGTTTCACCGAGTGGGTGCGGCTGGACCTCGAATACATTGATAACTGGTCGCTGTGGCTGGATGTGAAAATCCTGCTCAAGACGATACCGGTGGTGCTGACGGGGGCGGGGGCGAAGTAAGGAAATGCGGAAGGGGGAATGCGGAATGTGAGGTGCGGTGCACTGGTCTCTCCTGCTCGTAATCCTGCTCTCCTTCCGTGAGCCTGCGCCACGTTCACTTCGGCAGCAACTGCACCGCGTCGGCGTGGACGTTGCCGTCGGCCTTCTCCACCTTGAACTCGCAGCGCGCCGCGCCCATGCCGCCATAGCCACCGCCAACCACGACGAGGTCAACCTGGCCGGCTTCCTCGGGCTTCGGCGGCAGGCCGGCGAGCGCCATGCGCCACGGGGCGAGCGGCGCGGAATCGTTGCTCGGCTGGAAGACCGGGTCGGTGGTGAGCAGGATGGCGTCGCAACGACCGTCGAAGCCGGTGAGGTCGCGGAGCGAGAGAGAGAGATTTCCGGCTTCGTCACGTTCACCGTGCCGCCGTCGTGCCACGACCAGTCCGCGCCCTGCGTGCCGAAGGTTGGGTTGAGCGGCGTGCCGTCCACGAGCAACTGAAACTTGCCGGGTGCGCCGAAGGCCTTCTAGCGCGCGACCCAATCCATCGTGCGGACCCAGACGCGCCAGTTGCCGGCCTGCGGGAGCTTGACCGTGGTGGTGGCGTCGGCGACGGGCGTGTCGAGGCCGTGGGCCATGAGGTAGGGCGAGCCCATGGTCTCGATGAACTGCGTGTCCAGCACCCAGCCGCCGGGGGCTTTGAAGGACTCGGCCTCGACGAGGACGGTGGCGGCGTGTAAGCGTGCGGTGAGGCAGACGAAGGCGATGAGAAAGGCTAAACTTTTCATGATTGTGGCGGAGGGACTGAAGCCAACTGAGGAACATGCACCGAGCGCGAATCGAAGGCACGGCGTGGTTCGCAGTGACGCTGCGACCATTGCATTTGCTATTGGTTTATGAGCACCACCTGCATATGCGGGCGGTCCAACGCGTAAAACTTGCCAGCGGGCGGGTTGGGCAGGGCTTTGAGGTATTTGTCGGTGACGAGAACTTGGAAGGTGTTGGGCATTTTGCCGTTCGCTTCGTTGTAGCGTTGCAACGCCTCGGTCAGCGCGCGGTCAACGGGGTTGGACTTTGAGGAGTGCGCTGGTGCGGAAGGGATTCGGTCTTCGACTCGGTCCACGCCGGGTGCCCCGACATCGATTCGAGGTGCCGTGGCTGCCTGACTGGGAGAGGCGGGCGTGGTGTTGGCGGCGGGGGCGGAAGGCGCTCCCGGGGGCGAGGAGGCTGGTTGCTCGGTGGTTGCTACCGGTTCGGTGCTGGGCCGGGTCCGCTTCCGGCAAGCGGCACTGAAGGCGACTGCCAGCACCAAGGCTGCGAGGAAAACACATCTCATGGGATTAAAAGGCACGGGTGTAACTGTTGCCAAAGGGCGCTGACCAGTCGTCGGTAGCCGGGATAAATCCGAAATCGCCGCTGCGCATCTTGTCGCCCTTACGAAATTCAGCGTGGCCATCCAAGAAGGGAAGCATGCCGCCTTGCTGGTGAATCACGGTGTAGTTCTCGAGAAGGTTCAACGGGTTTGGGGTAGCGACTGTGAAGTGCCACCACTGGTAAGTCCCAGCGGCCGCACTCACCAAGCGAGGGCGGTTAAATGCGGTGTTTCGGGCCTCGAAAAGCTCCTGAAGGAAAACGAGCGCGGAGGGGCTTGATACCTGGGTGATACGAACTTGGGCACCGCCATTTTGCCCGAGCACAGCGGCGTTCCCGAGGTAGCTGATGCTACTCGTTGGCGTGGGCGCTTGGGCGCCCGTGACCGGACGCGCCGACGGGCAAGTGAACTGGGGTGCGTTCGTCGAAAGCTCCTGTTGCAGCGAGCTAAGGAAGCTGGAGGTGGTTGAAGTGGCGTAGTCGGCAACCCCGTCGCTGACGGACGGAGTCTTGTCATCGTTGACACTCGCGTAGAGGGCGAAGGCCAGCGCGACCTGCTTCATGTTGTTCAAGCACTTGGTTTGCTTGGCCTTCTCCTTCGCCTTGGAGAGCGCGGGCAAAAGCATCCCCGCCAGAATCGCGATGATGGCGATGACGACGAGCAGTTCGATGAGGGTGAAGGCGGACCGGCTTGCACGCAGGGCGCTGGCTGACATTGGTTTCATAACATTCGTCGGTGATTCTAAACCCTAGGCTCAGCCCTGCTTGATGCAATGGCAAATTATCCTTCGGCGAGGTGAATACGCGGCGGGAGATGGGAGTTAGGAGCCGGCCCCAGCTCGCGCGCCGCAGTCTGACTCCTGACTCCTGTCTTCTGCCCCTCCCCGATCCACGCCAGCACTTGCGCAACCGCTTCTCGCGTGCTGGTGCCGAGCACGTTGTGATCGGCGGTCCAGACGACGCGGTCCGCTCTCCAGCCGGGGCACTCGCGCCGGAACCAGCGCTGCGCGGCAGGCCACGGCACCACGGGGTCCAGCACGCCGGTGAGATGGAAGACGGGCAGCGTCGCGGCTCGCGCGCTGGCGCGCGGGTCGTTCGCCGCGATCAGACGGAGGCGATGCGCGGCAGCGTGGCGGAGCGGTTCGCCCCAGCGGGCCTTGAAGTCGCGGAGCGCGGCGAGAACTTCGGGGCTTTGCTTGAACCGCCACCGCGCGATGACGGCGTAGCTGCTGACTATCGCCGTCAGCCACGCCAGCGGCGCGCGACGGCAGAGCCATTCCGTCATGTGAACTCCGCCGAGCCACGGGTGTCGCGCGAAGCCACCGGCGAGGATGAGGCCGTCCGCGTGAAACGCCGGTAGCCGCCGAGGTGAGGAGGCGGACTTCTCCAATTCCGAATTGCGAATTGCGAAGTGCGAATCCGCCTCCTCGCCTCCTCGGCTACGAGCCAGCAGCGGCCACGCGACTTGCGAGCCGAAGGACTCCGCCAGCAGCCAGCCATGTCCGATGCCGTGGTCGTGCAGCTTCGCCTCGACCGCCGCCGCGAAATCGTCCAGCGACCATGTCAGCGTGTTCGGGTAAGTGAACTCCACGAAGCGCACGCGCCCGGCCATCGCCAGCCGGAAGCGCGTGACCAGCAGCCAGTCGCCGTGCAGGCCGGGCAGGTAGATGAGTGTCGGCAAGGAGGCATCGCCGTGGACGCGGATTTGAAGGCTGTCCGGTTCCATGTCACCACCTCAGATCCGCGCGACTTCCTGCCCTGCCCTCAAGTCCGCCACGCACTCGACGTGCTGGGTCTGCGGGAACATGTCGTGCGGCGACACCTTCGCCAGCGTGTAGGCACCGTCGGCACAGAGGATTTGCAGGTCGCGCGCGAGCGTCGCCGGGTGGCACGAGACGTAAATGACCTGATGCGGTCGCGCGCGGCGGATGCGTTGCAATGCGTCCGGCGGGACGCCCGTGCGCGGCGGATCAATCACCAGCGTCGTCGGCACACCGGGATGCCGCGCGAGCAGGCCGCCGAGATAATCCTCCGCCGGACCGCTCACGAACTGGCCGTTCGTCACGCCGCGCTGCGCCATGTTGGCCTTCGCGGCCTTGATGGCGAGGCCGTCGTATTCCACGCCGACGAAGGATTCCACCAAGTCCGCCAGCTCCAGCGCGAAGAAACCCACGCCGCAATACGCATCAATCAAGTGCCGCGTTCCCGCGTCTTGCAGCCGCTCGCGCACGGTCTCGACGAGCTTGGGCAGCAGGAAGAAATTGTTCTGGAAAAAGGAATCGCGCGGCACGACCCAGCCCTCGGGCGTCACGCGCAGCGTCACCTTCAAGCCTCCGCGCGGCGGCGGGTTCGCGCGCACCTTCTGCAAGTCCTCGTTGAGCACCGACTCCGCCAGCAGGCACTCCGTGATGTCCACGACGAACTCGTTGTCGATGCCGAGGAAGCTCAACTCGCTGCGCCGCTGCTGCTTATTCCACTGCGTCCGCACCATGATCCGGTTGCGGTAGCCGTAGGGTTCCGGGCAAGGAGCAACCGGGTCAATCACCACGCCGCTGAGGCCGCCGATGCGCTGGAAGAGGTCACTGATTTGCTTGTGTTTCAAGCGGAGCTGCGCCGCGTAGCCGATGTGCTGATACTGGCAGCCGCCGCACTGGCCGAAGTAACGACACGGCGGCTCCACGCGCTCCGGCGAAGCCTGCACCACGCGCACCAACCGCGCGCGCGCGAACTTCTTCTTCACCTCCGTCACCTCCACCTCAATCACTTCGCCGGGAAGGACGAACGGGACGAACACCACGAGTTCATCCACGCGCCCTACTCCCTCGCCGCCGAAGGCGAGGTCGTGAATCGTCACCGTGACGCGCTGGCCTATCGAAAGACCGGTGGTTTCAACTGTCATGGGGTGAGCTTCGCGCGGATGCACTGGCGGAATCAATCTTCCCGGACGGGCTTCGGGTGAATGACCCCGCGCAGACCTCAGCCCGTCTGCCTGTTGTGCGACTTTGTTTGCCAAAACAGCCGTTCACCAACATCGTCTCGCGAAATGAGCACAGAACCGTCCTCCACCCGCCGCGACTTCCTCAAGTCCTCCGCTGCCACGACCGCCGTCGGTGTCGCCGCTGCGGAAATCGCCTTTCCCTCACTCCTGCGCGCCGCGCCGAACAGTGACAAGCTGCGCATCGGCTTCATCGGCTGCGGCGGGCGCGGGACCGGGGCGGCGGCGCAGGCGCTCAAAGCGGATAGCAACGTCGAGCTGTGGGCGGTGGGCGATGCCTTCGCCGGCCCCATCGAGAACAGCCTCAAGGCCGTCGCCGCCAACGTGAAGGACGACAAGAAAATCAACGTGGCCCCGGAGCGGAAGTTCGTCGGCCTGGATGCTTACGAGAAGGTCATCAACAGCGGCGTGGACCTCGTCATCCTCACTTCCCCGCCCGGCTACCGCCCGGCCCACTTGCGCGCAGCCGTCGAGGCGGGCAAGCACGTCTTCACCGAGAAACCCATGGCCACGGACGCGCCCGGCGTGCGCTCCGTCATCGAGTCAGTGAAGATTGCCAAACAGAAGAACCTCGCCCTCGTCGCAGGCTTCTGCTGGCGCTACGATTCCGCCAAACGCGCCGTCTTCGGCAAGATGCTCGACGGCTCCATCGGCGACGTGCGCGCCGTCTATGGCACCTACCTCACCGGCCCGGTGAAGCCCATGCCCAAGGCAGACACCCGCCCCGCTGGCATGAGCGACCTCGAGTGGATGACGCGCAACTGGTATAACTTTACATGGCTCTCCGGCGATGGACTCGTCGAGCAGGCCATCCACACCGTGGACTGGATCCTGTGGGCGATGAAGGACAAGCCGCCGCTGAAATGCACCGCCGTCGGTGGACGCCAAATCCCCGCCAACGGCGGCAACATTTTCGACCACATCGCCGTCGCCTACGAATGGGAGAAGGGCGTGCGCGGCTTCATCTCGCAGCGCCAGATCACCGGCTGCTTCGGCGAGAACTCCTTCTACGCGCTGGGCACCAAGGGCAACGCCTACATCTCGCGCGGCGCCTACACCACGGACTTGAACGGCGAGCGGAACTGGAAATACGAAGGCCCCACGCCCGACATGTATCAGGTGGAGCACGACGAACTCTTCGCCTCCATCCGCGCCGGCAAGCCGCTCAACGACGGCGACCGCATGGTGACCAGCACGATGGCCGGCATCATGGGCCGCATGGCCGGCTACACCGGACAGGAAGTCACCTGGGAGATGGCGCTGAACTCGAAGGAGGAAATCGCGCCGCAAAATCTACGCGATTGGAACGGCAAGCTGGAAGTCCCGCCGCTGGCGCAGCCGGGCCGCACGAAGTTCATCTGAGCTTCCTCGCTGATTCAAGCGGTTGCCTTTCAATTGGGTTTCACACGAACAGGACGAAACACACGTCTGCCTCCCGTCGGCGAGGGCCAAAGGAGACCACCAGCCAACCGAGACCGTTGCTCCGCGACGGGCAGTTGTGTAGACTCCCCGTCTCGAATTTGAAACTGAATCATGAGTGACGAACCAACGACCACAGAAACCGAAGCCGCGCCGACAGAACCCCTCCCGCTCCCAACTCCCGCCGAGCTGGACGAGCTCCGCGCCAAGGCCGCCAAGGCCGACGAACACTGGGACCGCCTCCTCCGCCAAGGAGCCGACTTCGAGAACTTCAAGAAGCGCGCCGCCCGCGACCGGCAGGAAGACATCCGCTACGCCAACCGCGGCCTCTTCGAAAAACTCATCCCCATCCTCGACAACTTCGACATGGCCATGGCCGCCGCGAACAACGCACAGGCCGGCTCCAGCGACGCTCTCAAGACCGGCGTGAGCATGATTCACAGCCAGTTCAAAGCCGCGCTCCTCGAATCCGGCCTCGAAGAACTCGACGCCACCGGCAAACCCTTCGACCCCAACTGGCAGGAAGCCGTCTCCCATCAGGAGTCCGCCGACGTGCCCGAGGGCCACGTGCTCCAGCAGCTCCGCATGGGCTACAAGCTTCGCGACCGCCTGCTGCGCCCCGCCACCGTCATCGTCGCCAAGCAACCCGCCGCACCCGCCACGACATGAGCGCGAAACGCGATTACTACCAAGTGCTCGAAGCCGAACGCGGTGCCTCCGCCGATGACCTCAAGAAATCCTACCGCAAGCTCGCGGTGAAATATCACCCCGACAAAAACCCCGGCGATAAAGCATCCGAAGAGAAGTTCAAGGAACTCGGCGAAGCCTACGAAGCCCTCAGCGACCCCCAGAAACGCGGCGCCTACGATCAATTCGGCCATGCCGCCTTCGACCCCCGCATGAGAGCAGGCGGCGGCGGACAACGCGGCAGCACCGGCGGCTTCCACGACCCCTTCGACATCTTCCGCGAAGTCTTCGCCGGCGGTGGTGGCGGTGGCGGTGGCGGTGGCGGTGGCGGCAGCATCTTCGAGGAACTCTTCGGCGAGCAGCAGCAGCGCAGCCCCACCGGCCCCCGTCGCGGCTCCGACCTGCGTTACGACCTCGAGCTCGACTTCGAGGAGGCTGTCCTCGGCTGCGAAAAGGAAATCAACATCTCCAAGCTCGACCAGTGCGAGACCTGCCATGGCGGCGGCGGCGAGAAAGGCTCCTCCGTCAAACCCTGCGGCACCTGCGGCGGACGCGGCCAAATCATCCGCTCCAAAGGCATCTTCAGCGTCGCGCAAACCTGCCCCGACTGCGACGGCGCGGGGCGCAAGATAGACAAACCCTGCCGCGCCTGCCGGGGCGCTGGCCGCCGCGAGCGCGCCTCGAAAATTAAACTCAAGATCCCCCCCGGCGTGGACAACGGCGCGCGCCTGCGCTCCGCCGGCAACGGCGAGAGCGGCACCCGTGGCGGCCCCGCCGGCGACCTCTACGTCGTCCTCCACGTCCGCGAGCACGGCCTCTTCAGCCGCGACGGCGACGACCTCATCTGCGAGGTGCCCATCAGCTTCACCCAAGCCACTCTCGGCGCGGACGTGGACGTGCCCACCATGGCCGGTAGCAGCACCGTGCGCCTGCCCAGCGGCACGCAGCACGCCACCGTCTTCCGCATTCGCGGCAAAGGCGTGCAGAACATCCAAGGCCACGGTGTCGGCGACCTCCTTGTGCGCGTGCAAATCGAAGTCCCGACCAAGCTCAACGCCGAGCAACGCGCCAAGCTCGTAGAGTTTGCCGAACTCTGCAAAGACGACAACGTCCACGGCGACGCCGGCTTCTTCACCAAGGCGAAGGGCTTTTTTAAGAAAGGGGAGTAGGCCCCGTGCATCGCTTCCACATTCCACCCGGCACCGCGAATGGCCCGGAAGCCCAGCTCTCGCCGGAGGAATCTCATCACGCCGTCCGCGTCCTGCGCCTCGCCCCCGGTGACGCCCTGACCTTGCTAGACGGCGCGGGCGTCGAGGCGCGCGGCTCGGTCCTCGTGGCGGACAAGCGCGCCGTGCGTGTCGCCGTGCGCGAGCGAATCGTCCACCCTCCCCTGCCCTGCTCGGTGACCCTCCTCCAAGCGCTGCCCAAGGGCCGGCTCATGGACACCATCGTCGAGAAGGCCACTGAGCTGGGCGCGGCGCGGATCGTGCCACTGCTCACCGAGCACACCGTCTCCCGCCCCGACGAGGACAGCGCCGCCAGCAAGCTGGAGAAGTGGCGCTCCACCGCGCTCGAAGCCGTGAAGCAATGCGGCAACCCGTGGCTTCCGCGCATCGAGGCTCCCGTGACCTTCGCGGAATTTCTTCGGCGCAATGAGCGCTTCGACATCGCCCTCGTCGCCTCACTCCACCCCGGCACACGCTCGATGCGCGCGGTCTTCGCTGAGTTTCAAGCACGGGAAAACCGCCCTCCCGCAAAGGTCGCGGTGTGGGTTGGACCGGAAGGAGACTTCACCGTGCAGGAAATCGCGGCGCTCGTGAGCAGTGGCGTGCAAGCCATCACCCTCGGCCCCCTCGTGCTGCGCTGCGACACGGCGGCGGTGGCGGTGTTGGCACGGGTGCTGGGGGAATCGGACGCGGGAGAAAGTGGGAAAGTGGGCGAGTGAGAAAGTGAGAGTGCGCGCGGTCGCACGTCACACCTTCTCACTTTCTCACCCGCACGCCTGCCCTCTACTCATCTCCGCTGCCACCGCCACCGCGACGCTCCCACGAACGACGCGGCCGCTCCGGCAGCGAGGTGTCCACCTTCGCATAATAGGTTTCCTCCCCGAACTGGTCGTCCACGGCTTGCTGGAGCGCGGTGCTGGGGTTCACGAGGTAGCGCTCGTGCGCCTCGATGAAGAGCGGCGCGTGGCCGGTGTGCTTGATGCACA
>SIBB01000080.1 GCA_009695395.1 Pedosphaera sp.
CGCACAGAGCGGCTTGATCAACATCGCTGGCGGCTGCTGCGGCAACACGCCCGAACACATTGCCGCGATCGCGAAAGCGTTGGACGGCCGTCATCCGCGCGACCTCGCGCCGAAGGAAACCGGCACCGAACGACTCGGCGGTATTTCCAGTAGCGCTCCATCTTCCGTCGCGCCGAAGCCGCTGCGCCTTTCCGGCTCGCAGCCGTTCACGCAGCAGATCGGCCAGTTCATGCTGATTGGCGAGCGCACGAACGTCGCCGGCTCGCCCAAGTTCGCGAAGCTGATCAAGGATGGCAAATATGACGAGGCCGTCGCTATCGCGCGCCAGCAGGTCGAGAACGGCGCCAACGTCATCGACATCTGCATGGACGAGGGGATGATTGATGGCGTCGCCGCGATGTCGCGATTCCTGCAACTCCTCGGCAGCGAACCCGAAGTCGCGAAGGTTCCTTTCATGGTGGATTCCTCGAAGTGGGAAGTCATCGAGGCCGGCCTGAAATGTCTTCAAGGCAAGGGCATCGTGAACTCCATCTCGCTCAAGGGCGGCGAGGACCTCTTCCGCGAACACGCGCGCAAGGTGCTCAAGTATGGCGCAGCGGTCGTCGTGATGGCCTTCGACGAGAACGGACAAGCCGCGACCTTCGCGGAGAAAATCCGCATTTGCTCCCGTGCCTATCGCATTCTCGTGGAGGAGGTCGGCCTCGCGCCTGAGGACATCATCTTTGACCCCAACATCCTCACCGTCGCCACCGGCATCGAGGAGCACAACAACTACGCCGTGGATTTCATCGAGGCCACGCGCTGGATTAAACAAAACCTCCCGCACGCGAAAGTCAGCGGTGGCGTGTCGAACGTCTCGTTCAGTTTTCGCGGCAACAATCCCGTGCGCGAGGCGATGCACAGCGCGTTTCTTTATCACGCGATTCGCGCCGGCATGGACATGGGAATCGTCAACGCCGGCATGCTCGAAGTGTATGAGGAGATTGAGCCGGAGCTGAAGGAACTCGTCGAAGACGCGTTGCTCAATCGCCGCACTGACGCGACCGATCGGCTCGTCAACCACGGCGAAAAACTCAAAGCCAGCGGCTCCGTCACGGATCAAAAAGCGAACATCGAAATCCTCGAAGCGTGGCGCAAAGGCACCGTGGAAGATCGCCTCACACACGCGATGGTGAGAGGCATCGATGCGTGGATTGAGCAGGACACCGAAGAGGCGCGCGCCAAGTTGGGCAAGCCGCTGCTCGTCATCGAAGGCCCGCTCATGGCCGGCATGAGCGTCGTCGGCGATTTGTTCGGCGCGGGCAAAATGTTTCTACCGCAGGTGGTGAAATCCGCGCGCGTGATGAAGAAGGCCGTGGCGTATCTCACGCCGTTCATGGAAGCCGAGAAGGCCGAGATGGCGGCGCGCGGCGAGGCCGTGAAGGCGCAGGGGAAAATCGTGCTCGCGACCGTGAAGGGCGACGTGCACGACATCGGCAAGAACATCGTCGGCGTCGTGCTGGCTTGTAATAACTACGAGGTCATCGACATGGGCGTGATGGTGCCATGCCAGAAGATTCTCGATCGCGCGGTGGCGGAGAAGGCCGACCTCATCGGCTTGAGCGGCCTCATCACGCCCTCGCTCGACGAGATGCAGCACGTCGCCCGCGAGATGGAGCGACTGGGCTTCAAGCTCCCGCTGCTCGTCGGCGGCGCGACCACGAGCAAGGCGCACACGGCCATCAAAATTGCGCCGCACTACAGCCAGCCTGTCCTTCACGTCCTCGACGCGAGCCGTGCTGTGCCTGTGACGACGAGTCTCCTCAGCAAGGATGGCAAGGACGCCTTCGTGAAGGCGCATCGCGAGGAATACGAAAAGATACGCACACAATACGCCGGACATCAGACGAAGCTCATCTCCCTCGCCGCCGCGCGAGCCAATGCGCCGAAGCTGAAGTTCGATGACTTGCCGAAGCCGGAGTTCACCGGCGCGCGCGTGCTCGAACAACCGTCGTTGGAGGCCATCGCGCAGTTCATTGACTGGACACCGTTCTTCCACACGTGGGAATTGCGCGGCGTCTATCCGGCCATCTTCAATCACGAGAAGCACGGCGAGGAAGCGCGCAAGCTCTTCGCCGACGCGCAGGAGATGCTGGCCAAAGTCATCCGCGAGAAGCTGATGACGCCGCGCTGTGTTTACGGACTCTTCCCCGCGAACCGCATCGGCGACGACGTGGAGATTTACACCGACGAATCGCGCCAGACCGTTCGCACCGCGTTCCATTTCCTTCGCCAGCAAATCGAGAAGACCGACGGTTCGCCGAATTGGTGTCTCGCGGATTTCATCGCGCCCAAGCAGGAGTCAGGAGTCAGGAGCCAGGAGTCGGAAGACTACATTGGCGCGTTTGCCGTCACCGCCGGCGAGGAGACCAAGGCTCTGGCTGATGCCTACAAGCAGGCGAACGACGACTACAACGCCATCATGGTCGAGGCCATCGCTGACCGACTCGCGGAGGCGTTCGCCGAGTTCATGCACAAGCGCACGCGCGACGAGTGGGGCTTTGGCAGAAACGAGAATCTCACTACGCAGCAGCTCATTGAGGAATCCTATCGCGGCATTCGTCCTGCGCCGGGCTATCCCGCCTGCCCCGACCATCCGGAGAAAGGCATTCTCTGGGAATTGCTCGACGTGGAGAAGAACGCGGGCATCACGCTCACGGAAAGTTTCGCCATGTGGCCCGGCGCGAGCGTGAGCGGCTTCTACTTCGGCCACCCCGACTCGAAATACTTCGCCGTCGGCAAACTCGGCCGCGACCAGATCGCGGACCTCGCGCAGCGCAAGCCGATGCCCCTCGCCGAAGTGGAACGCTGGCTGGGGCCGTGGCTGAATTACGACCCAGCCGCGGAGTAGTGGAAGGCGGACGCCCGCGTCCGCGCTCCCATCGGTCCTTGAACTTCTGCTCCATCTGTTTGTCCAATTGCCAGTCCGGTGGGCTTCCGATACGGTGCCCGCTCGCCGGACAACTGGCACTTACACATGGCACAAGTCTTCGAGTGGATTTACGTCGTTTTCGCCGTCCTGCTGCTTTTCGGGGCGGCCATCGCCATCCATGAGTGGGGGCATTACTGGGTGGCGCTCAAGCGCGGGTTGAAGGTCGAGGCCTTCGCCATCGGGTTCGGGCCGAAAATTTGGGGCTGGACCAAGGACGGTATCGAATACTCCATCCGCTGGATTCCCGCCGGCGGCTACGTGAAGCTGCCGCAGATGCTCACCTCCGAGGCGCTGGAGGGCGAGCAGAAGGGCGAACAACTCCCGCCCGTTTCACCTTGGTCGAAGATTCTCGTAGCCGTCGCCGGGCCGTTCATGAACTTCGTGTTCGCCTGTGTCATCGCGACCTTTCTCTACTTCGTCGGTTTGCCGATGCCAGTGAATCCCTCCGTCATCGGCCATGTCGCCCCGGACTCGGAGGAATACAAGCTGGGCATCCGTCAAGGTGACCGCGTCGTGTCCGTCGCCGGGCAAGTGGTGAAAACCTGGGCCGAAGCCTTCGAGGCAACCATTCTTGCGCCCACGAATGTCCTGCCCGTGATCATCGAGCGCGCCGGCCAGCGCAAGACCTACCACCTCACCGCCAACGCCGACAACGCGCTCAAGCTCAAGATGCTCAACCTCGACTCCGAGGAAAAGGTCGTCGTCGGCGACATCTCGAAGGAGAGCCCGGCAGCCGAAGCGAAGGTCATGCCCAACGACGTCATCATCGGCTTCGCCGGTGTGCCGGTCGTGGGTAAGTCGCAGTTGATTGACCTTGTCGGCAAGCAAGGCGGCAAGGAGACCGAACTCATCGTTGAACGCGCTGGTAAATCCCAAGTCCTCACCATTACGCCTCGCGTCCTCGACGCCGACACGAAGAAGGCTCGCATCGGCATCAGATTCGCCAGCACGCCGACGCGCTACGAAGTCCAGAAGCCTGGACCGCTCCCATGGGTCCAACTGCAAGAAGTCTGGGACCGCACTTGGCGCACGCTCAACGCGCTATTCCACTCGAAGGAGACTGGTGTGGGCATCGAAGACCTCAGCGGCCCACCCGGCATCCTCGCCATGCTCGCGGCGAACGTGAAGACCGACTATCGCCTCGCCTTGAGCTTCATGGTGCTGCTCAATATCAATCTGGCCGTCCTCAACCTCATGCCCATCCCCGTGCTGGATGGTGGCCACATCATGATGTCCATTTACGAAAAGCTGCGCGGCAAGCCCGTCAACGTGAGGCTGCAAGAATACGCCACCACCGCCTTCGCCGTCGTGTTGCTCACGTTCATGGCCTACGTCTCGTTTAACGACGTGTGGAAGCGCTCGGGGCTGTTCAAGTCCATGTTCCAACAGGACAGCCAGGTGGAATCAGCCCCGGCCCCTGTGAAGTAACGATGCGGAGAAGGATTCCCCTCCGATGCGCTACTGCGATTCCCCCTACCTCTTCCGCCGCCGCGTCTCCCGTGAAGTCACCGTCGGCGACCCCGCGCGCGGCGGCGTCATCATGGGCGGCAACCACCCCGTCGTCCGCCAGTCCATGCTCACGTGCGACACGATGGACACCGCCGAGTCCGTCAAGCAGACCCTCGAACTCGTCGCCGTCGGCTGCCAGATTGTGCGCATCACCGCGCCCACGGTGAAGGACGCGGCGAACTTGAAGAACATCGTCGCCGAGCTGCACGCGCGCGGCTGCTTCGTCCCCATCGTCGCCGACATCCACTTCAAGCCCGACGCCGCGATGGAGGCCGCCAACTGGGTCGAGATGGTCCGCATCAACCCCGGCAACTACGCCGACTCGAAGAAGTTCGCCGTCAAGGAATACACCGATGACGCCTACGCGGCCGAGTTGGGCCGCATTGAGGAGAAGTTCACCCCGCTCGTGCTGAAGATGAAGCAGCTCGGCCGCGCCCTGCGCATCGGCACCAACCACGGCTCGCTCTCCGACCGCATCATGAACCGCTACGGCGACACGCCGCTGGGCATGGTGGAGAGCGCGCTGGAGTTCGCCCACATCTGCCGCAAGCACGACTTCCACAACTTCAAGTTCTCGATGAAGTCGAGCAACCCGAAGGTGATGATCGAGTGCTACCGCCTGCTCACCTCGCGCCTCGCGCAGGAGGGGCCGGACTGGAACTACCCGCTTCACCTCGGCGTCACCGAGGCGGGCGAAGGCGAGGACGGCCGCATCAAGTCCGCCATCGGCATCGGCTCCCTGCTGTGCGATGGCCTCGGCGACACCATCCGGGTTTCGCTCACGGAAGACAGCCCGCGCGAGATCGAAGTCTGCAACGACCTCCTCGCGCAGATTCCCCTCCTCACTCATCACACATCTTCAAAAGCTCCTCTCCCGTCCGGTTTCCCCTTCGACCCGTTTAACTTCGAGCGCCGCGCCACGCCCGAGATTGAGCTCAGCGACACTTCCAAGTGCGGCGGTGAGCAAACCGTCCGCGTCGTCGTCACGCGCGCCACCTTCGACAAGGTCGCCCCGAAGATCCGCCCCAAGGATGATGTGAAGCCCGAGGGTATCTACGAGGACCTGAATCTCCTCGAGCTAGACCCGACGCAGGACCTCCGCATCGAGGACATCCACTGCGAAACGCAGCTCGTGACCGTGAAGGACGGCGTGAACCTCCCGCCGATCACCGCGTTCCGTTTGCTCGTTGCGCAGCTCAACAAGCTGGGCCGCCGCAACCCGATTCTGCTCAAGGATTGTCTGACCTTTGAGGCGTCCGTCCTAGACCCCAAGATCGCCCTCCTCCGCGCCGCCGTGAACCTCGGCTCCCTCCTCGCCGACGGCATTGGCGACGCCATTCTCGTGCGCGGCGAGAGCGGCGCGGGCATGAGCTTGCGCCTCGCCTACAACATTCTCCAAGCCGCCGGCTGCCGGAGCTTCAAGACCGACTACGTGGCCTGCCCGAGCTGCGGCCGCACGCTCTTCAACCTCCAGACCGTCACCGCGCGCATCAAGACGCGCACCGAGCACCTCAAGGGCGTGAAGATCGCCATCATGGGCTGCATCGTGAACGGCCCCGGCGAGATGGCGGACGCCGACTTCGGCTACGTGGGCGGAGCGCCCGGCAAGATCAACCTCTACGTAGGCAAGACCCCCATCAAGTTCAACATCCCCGAGGCCGACGCCGTGGACCGCCTCGTGGACCTCATCCGCGAGCACGGCAAGTGGGTGGAGCCGGAAGTTCATCCTGCCACTTCCGACAACTGAGTCTGCGGCCGATCTCGCGAGTGTATGCATGCTCTGAGCCTTCTCCCGCCCCTGCTCCTCTGCCTCCTCGTCGTCACCACTTCCGCCGCGCCGGCCCGCCCGAACTTCATCCTCTTCATCGCCGATGACATGGCGTGGGAGGATTGCGGGGCTTACGGGAACAAGGCCATCCGCACGCCGAACCTCGACCGACTCGCGCAGGAGGGGATGCGCTTCGACCGCGCGTTCGTCACAGCCAGCTCGTGCAGCCCCAGCCGGTCGAGCCTGCTCACGGGCCGTTACCCGCACAGCACGGACGCCGAGCAACTCCACTGGCCGCTGCCCAAGGCGCAGGTGACGTTCGCGGAGAAGCTCAAGGCCGCCGGCTACTGGACCGCCGCCGCCGGCAAGTGGCATCTCGGCAACGAGGTGAAGGACCGCTTCGATGTCGTGCACGAGGCGGGCGCAGGCGGCTTCCAGTTGCAAGTGGGTGCGGACGGCAAGCCGAAGAAGATGGTCGCCGAGAAGGACGAGAGCGGCTGCGGTCAGTGGGTGTCCACCCTGCAAGCACGCCCCAAGGACAAGCCTTTCTTCCTCTGGCTCGCCGCGCTGGACCCACACCGGGACTACGTGAGTAACGCAATTCCCAATCCGCACCGGCCCGCCGACGTGGTCGTGCCACCGTATTTGCCTGACGCGCCGGACACGCGCCGTGACCTCGCGCTCTACTACGACGAAATCACGCGGCTGGACGGTTTCGTCGGGCAGGTGCTTGCGGAACTGGAGAAGCAGGGCGCGGCGGAGAACACGGTCATCCTCTTCATCAGCGACAACGGGCGTGCCTTCCCGCGTTGCAAGACGACACTGTATGACAGTGGCATCCGCACGCCGCTGCTCGTGCGCTGGTCGTCCAAGGTGAAGCCCGGCAGCGTGTGCGGCAGCCTCGTCAGCACGGTGGATTTCGGGCCGACCTTTCTTGAACTCGCCGGGGTCCCAGTCCCGGCGAGCATCCAAGGGAAGAGCTTCGTGCCGTTGCTGACAAACCCTGATGCCAAGACACGCGAGCACATCTTCGCCGAGCACAACTGGCACGACTACGACGCCCATAAGCGCGCGGTGCGGAGCGAGCGCTTCAAATACATCCGCAACTTTGACGCCGACTTGCCGAACACACCGCCCGCCGATGCGGTGCGCAGCCTGACCTTCGTGGAGATGCGCCGCCTCCGCGACGCCGGGAAGCTCACAACCCCACAGCTTGCGCCCTTTCGTAAACCCAAGCCCGCCGAGGAGCTTTACGACGTGGACGCCGACCCCCACGAGTTGCGCAATCTCGCCGCCGATACAAAGCACGCCGCCACGCTAGCCCAACTCCGCAACGCGTTGGCGACTTGGCGGCAGCAGACAAGCGACCCGGCCGACGGTCTCCGCGCGAAGGACGAGTTCGACCGCGAGACCGGCGAGCCGTTGCCGAATCGTCAGCGGCCGCGGCCGTCGAAGGCGGAGTTGCTGGGAGGAAAGTTGTAGCAGCACTCTGCGAGCGCCGACGGCGGTCACAGACCGCCGCTACAGGACGCGGCTTCTTCCGGCTTCTCCCCCGCCGAGCCTTTGCTACACTGCTGGCATGCCGTCATTCGACATCGTATCCAAAGTCAACTCGATGGAAGTGGAAAACGCCGTGAGCCAGGCCAAGAAGGAGTTGGTCAACCGCTTCGACTTCAAAGGTTCCAAGGCCGAGATCACGCAGGAGAAGCTCGAGATCAAGCTCGTCGCGCCCGATGCCTACAAGATGAAGACGCTCGTCGAGATCGTCATGGGCAAGCTGGCCAAGCGCGGCATCAGCCTGAAGAGCGTGGACGCGGGCGAGCCGGATCTCTCGCCGCTGGGCCACGCGCGCCAGAGCGTGAAGATCAAGGAGGGCATCGAGGCCGCCGTGGCGAAGCAGATCACGGGCTTCATCCGCGACGGGAAGTTCAAGGTGACTTCGTCCATCAACGGCGACGAGGTGCGCGTCACCGGCAAGAGCCGCGATGATTTGCAAGCGGTGATCGCGGCGGTGGAGGCGAAGGATTTCCCGGTGGCATTGAGCTTCACGAATTTCCGGGATTGAGCGCCGTGGCCGCGAAGCTTCCACCCAGCTACCTCGATTCGCCGCTGACGCAGCTTGGTTGGAACGCCCGCCTTGAAGCCGCCTTCGCCCCACATCGCGCCGCCGGCCTTGTGCCCGCGCGTGTGGCGACGGAGGATCGGCACTTCTACAATGTCTTCACCACCGACTCGGAGTTGATCGCGCAGATCACCGGCAAGCTGCTGCACGACTCCGCACCGACGGAGCTGCCCAAGGCCGGTGACTGGGTGGTGGTGGCGTTGCACGCCGAGGAGAAGGGGAAGGCCACCATCCACGCCGTGCTCCCGCGCGCGACACAGATTTCCCGCAAGGTGGCTGGGCGCAAGGCGGATGAGCAGGTGCTGGGGACGAACATTGACGTGGTCTTCATCGTGCAGGGGTTGGATGATAATTTTAATCTGCGCCGGCTCGAACGCTTCCTCGTGATGGTCCACGAGGGCGGCGCGCAGCCGGTGATTCTGCTGAACAAGACGGATCTCTGCCCGCACACGGCGCAGCGCGTCATGGAGGTGCAGGCGGCGGTCGGCAAGACGCCCGTGCTCGCGGTCTGCGGAAAGACCGGTGCGGGGGTGAAGGGCCTGTGGCAGTGGATTCACACCGGCGTGACGGTGGCCTTCATCGGGTCGTCAGGCGTGGGGAAGTCCACGCTCATCAACCGGCTCTTCGGCGAGGAGTTGCAGTCCACGCTGCCGGTGCGCGAGAACGACGCGAAGGGCCGTCACAGCACCACGCGCCGCGAGTTGCTCGTGCTGCCGCGTGGCGGGGTGGTGATGGACACGCCGGGGACGCGGGAGTTTCACCTGTGGCTGGCGGACACGGGCTTGCAGGACACGTTCCCGGAGATCGAGGCGATTGCGCTGCGCTGCCACTTCAGCGGCTGCGGTCACACGGTGGAGAAGCAATGCGCGGTGCTTGGAGCAGTGCAGGCGGGCGAAGTGACGGCGGACCGTTACCGGAATTTCCTCAAGCTGCGCGGGGATTTGCAGAAGCTGGAGGAGTCCACGCGGCGGAGCAATCTCGCCCGCAGGCGTCGCGACCAAGCGGCACAACGCACCTACAACCAGTTCCGGCGCGGATGGTCTGGCGAGGAGTGATTCCGCTCACGCATCCTTCACGATCGCGAGGAACTGTTTCATCGCCGGGGATAGCACCTTGTTCTTTTTGATGAGCGCCGCCAAGGGCCGGTGAAACTCCTCGCCCTCGAAGGGCACCTGCACCAGCGTCGACTTGGAGACTTCCTGGGCGATGGTCGCCTGCGGCAGGATGGACACGCCGGCATCTATCTCCACCGCGCGCTTCACGGTCTCGACGTTGTCGAACTCCATGACGGTCTGCACGGTGATGTTGTGCTCCTTGAAGATGCGGTCGATGGCTTTGCGCGTGGGGATGTCCGGCTCGAAGCTGATGAACTTCTGCCCGGCGAGCGCGGAGATGGGGATCACCTTGAGCTTGGCGAAGGGGTGCTGCGGATGGCAGACCATCACCATGCGGTCCTTGCGCAACGGCACGATCTCCAGCCGCGGGTCCTTCGTCGGATACGCCACCAACCCGAGGTCCACCGCGTTGCCCAGCACGTCGTCATACACTTGGTTTGCGCGGCGATACTCGACGTGGATTTTCACCGTGGGGAAACCCTTGAGGAACTTCTTCATGTAGGGCGGCAGGTCGTGCAGCCCGATGCTGTAAATCGTCGCCACCCGAATCGTGCCCGAGACGATGTCGCGCACGTCCGCTAGCTTGTTCTGCAGCTCGTCGTAGGCCTGGCAGATGCGCTTGCTGTAGTCGTAGAGAATGTCGCCCTCGCGCGTGAGGCGGAACTTCTTCTTGCTGCGCTCAATGAGCATGGCCTTGAACTGCCGCTCCAACGCGCTGATCTGCTGGCTCACGGCGGACTGGGTGACGCCGTTGATCTGCGCGGCCTTGGTAAAACTCTCGGTCTCGCTGAGGTCGCAGAACACCTTGAGGCTGGACATTTGCATGGCTGACATCAAAGCACCAAAGCAACGGCACCGTCAACGTGTCTCCCTGCTGGGATTTCCACAACTCCCCCCACGGTTCAGCCCGCCTCACCCTGCAGCGCATCGCCCCGGCCCTTGGGGATGCGTCCGAGATGGTAGATGAGGAAGCCGTGGAGGAACTGCCGCAGCTCTACTTCCTGCACTTCACTTAACTTGAGTCGTGCCAGCGCGGGCCAGTCCTCTGTCTCCAGCCGCGTGTAAATCTGCCGGCTTCCCGGGCTCAGTTTCACCTCGGCCATGTCCGGTTGCTGCCCGAGCTCGACGAGTAGCTT
>SIBB01000081.1 GCA_009695395.1 Pedosphaera sp.
GCCAGTTTGCCGAGTTGCCAGCGGCGTGGACGCCGTGCCCCGCTCGCAGAAAGTTAGAGCGTTTACATAAATAATGTAGCTTTCAGGTCGGTTGGGGTTGTGGCAGAGTTGTGGCATGAAAGCCATCCCGGTGGCCGTGCGTGAACGCATTCTCCAGCTCTACGACCGGGGCAAAAGCACCGGCGAAATCGCCGCCAGCTTCGGCTACTGTGTCGCGGCCGTGCGGCGTGTGCGCCAGCAGTTCAAAGCCCGCGGCACCTTGGAGCCGCAAACTCACCGCTGCGGCCGCAAAACCCTCCTGACGCCGGCCCGCAAGGCCCGCCTGTTGGGGATGCTCGAACGCCAGCCCGACGCCACGCTGTCCGAACTGGGCGCGCCGCTGGGGCGGCCCACCGCCACGATTGACCTGTGGCTAAACCGGCTGGGCTGGAGGCGTAAAAAAACGCTGCACGCCGCCGAGCGTCGCGGCCCGACGTGGCGGAACAAAGAAAGCTGTGGCCACAGCGGCTGGCGGGCGTGCCCGCCACCCGGCTGGTCTTCGTGGATGAAAGCGGCGCCCATACCCAGATGACCCGGCGCTACGGGCGCAGTCCGGTTGGCCAGCGGCTAGGCTGCTCCGTGCCACACGGCCATTACCAGACCACCACGCTGATCGCGGCCGTGCGTCTACAGGGGCCACAGGCCCCGTGGCTCTTTGGCGGACCGATGGATGGGGAACTGTTTCTGGCCTGGCTGAAGCAATGGTTGGGGCCCTGTCTGCAACGGGACGACGTGGTCGTGATGGACAACCTGGCCACGCACAAGGTGGCAGGGGGTGCGGGCGGCCATCGAGGCCACGGGCGCACGGCTGGAATATCTGCCGCCCTACTCGCCGGACCTCAACCCGATTGAGAACCTGTGGAGCAAGGTCAAGCAGGCGCTCAAACGCCAAGCGCCGCGGAATGCGCGTCAACTGCGCCGGGCCGCCGGAACCGCCTTCGCCTCCGTCACCGCGACCGATTGCCAAGGATTCTTTTTACACGCCGGATACGCTACATGATTTGTAGAAGTGCTCTAGTCTCAGGTGACCTCAGGCGATTGAACTTTCAGTGGCAGGTTGACACTTGAACTGCAGGGGGGCATAGTCGCAAGCAATAGCCTCACTCGTTTATGAAACCCCATGATCGGTTTTTGCACCGGGAACGTGGAGGTAGTCCACTCCGTCAAGGGTTCACCCTGATTGAGCTGCTGGTGGTCATAGCGATCATTGCCATTCTTGCCGGGATGCTCCTGCCTGCACTCGCCAAGGCCAAAGCCAAGGCCAAGTCATCCCACTGCATGAGCAACACGCGGCAGATGGCCCAGGCGGGCCAGATCTACACCGTGGACATCGACGACAAGCTCATGTTCTCGTGGATGAGCCCGACCGACTTTGGAGCCACTGGTCCCTATGACACGCGGCACTACGGGGTGGTCAACGGCCAGTCCATCTTGAGCAAGATGCTTGCTGGTCCCAAGAGCTATGCCTGCCCCGGCTACGCGCCGGACAAGGCCATGGAAGGGGGCGGCTCTTACTGGACCCCGGGATACTCGCCTTCCGCCATGCCCATTTCCACCCAGCCAAGAGTGATGGCCAGCACGCACGGCTTCGACTGGTATCAACTCTCGCATTACCGTCTGAACCCATATCTCGGCTATCAAGGCATGGGGCAGGGGGTGGAAGGAGGGGGGGTTCCGGCAGGTTTGGGGGGCAAGTTCCAGGCTCCGCCCGGAGCGGTGGCCATGACCGGTGGCTGGCTCAATTCATTTCGACTCGGGAATGTCGGCCGGCCGGCGGACCGCGTTTTTTCCCACGATGCGCGGCTGGCGGAAGTTCCCACGATGCCCACTCCGGGGAATGCCAACGCCGCTTGGACCAATGCCCAGATGGACAATGACCGCGCCAACGAGCTGAACTACAGTTCCGTCCAGCGCGCGCCCAACATCGGACTCCAGCACGCCAATCGCACGCTGATGTCCTTCATGGACGGCCATACGGAGTCCATCCCCAAGACCAGTCCCATCACCTACGGCGGCCTGGATGACGCCTACTGGGCGTTGGGCCAGTAGCCGCCCGCTTCAGTTCAAGGTTTTGAACCCGCTTCCGGTCGCAGGGCCACATGGACTCGGCGAGCCCACTGGTCAGGAGTTTCCGAGCGTGCGCTAGGTGCCGGGGGCACGTTGGTTCGTCTTGCGATGGCGAGGTGAGTCAACTCGGTCCGGAGCTGGGCCTGCTTCTCCGTCGCCTCGCCCCCGACCATCACCAGCTTGCCGTTGCGCTGGCGCAGATGGCGTCGGTCCTCCTCGCCAAGCGGTTCCGGCAGTTGGCAGAAGGCGATGATGGTCGGGGTGCCGCCCTCTCGCCGCAACAACCTGGCCAGCTCGCCTGGAGGCCATTCGGTCTGCACCGCGCTCTGGCTGCTGAGAAGATGGAGATCCGCGCCGAAGGTGAATTTCCCCTTCTGCCGCAAGCGGTCCTTGCAGGCCTGCACCTGGGCCACCACCAGTTTTCCGGAGCGCACCAGCGGGTTGGCGTCGGGCAGCCCCGCAGGTGGGATTTCGTGGACAAAGATGATCGTGCCCGAACGGCCGATGAGGTTGAGCACCTCGTCGGCGGCGAACGTCCCGAGTGCGGCCGCTGTTTTGGTGACGACCTTGGTGCTGGTGACTCCGCTCGCGAAGACGCCGCCCGGTTTGACGCCTCGCGGATCGTCCGGCGCTCCAGCGTCCGGCTTTAGCCATACGGACCAAATGGTTGCCAGTCCGGCCAAGGCCAGCCCCGCGCCCACAAGAAGCTGGCGAACGTTGCGCTGCGGGAGTGGCGTTGCGGTGGAAGGATGTCGCATGAAGGTGCGGCTTCGACGGGCGTTCGTTGCGGGTGATTCAGCGGCGGCCAAGTTCGCTTGTCGGCTCCGGACTCAAGGAAACCCCGCTTTGCACGCGGGCGGCGAACTCCATCCCAGGCCTAACTTTCGCCATGGGCGGCACGCTCCCCGAGCCCTGGCCATCGGTTGGCCACACTTGGAGTTTTGCGTGGAGCAGTTGGCCGGCATACCTGGCGGCGACGCCGTGGCGAGCCTGTATCCGACCGCCGCGGAAGCTCGCATCACCTGCGCCATCGCGGACGCCGCGGCGAAGGTGCGCGACCTGGACTTCATATCATTTCACGGCGTCCGGCCATTTTTTCCGCAACTGACTGCCCAGCCCGTAAAGCCCCGACGAGGTCGAGCGCGAGCCGAGCCTGAGGTTGAACCGCGCCGGCGCGCACACCGCCTGATTGCAATACGCGAGGTCGAAGCGCATCCCGCGCGCGGCTACGTCGTCCAAGCCTCCACCAACCTGCTCAACTGGGAGGACGTTGGCGCGTTCATCGCCGTGGGCGGAGCGGTGGATTTCACGGAGTCCGCCACTCTACAACCGCATCGCTACTATCGCATCTTGGACCGTGATACGAACCTGCCACCACCAACGAACAACAACTTCAGCAGCCGCCTCGTCCTCGCCACCAGTCCAGCGGCGGTGGTTGGCTGCATTATGCCCCGCACGCCGAGTGGCTTCGCAAGGCTTCGGAAGGACGCGCACGCAGCCGTGCCAATTCTTGCCTACCGCACCGTCGCCAAGAATCCCGGCGAGCTGAACATCCTCCCCTCGAACCTGCGCCGCGTGTATTGAGCACAGTCTTGCGGAGCGTGCGAGACTGCTCGCAGCGCGGGCAATAAAGATGTTGAACCCCCCTGTCGGACGCGCTCATATCCTGCCAGTTTACCAATCAACATCACTGCAACCTCACGCGGCCAACCCGCGTCTCAATCGAAACCTATGAAAACTCCATCCCTCCTCGCTGCGTCGCTGGGCCTTGCCCTGCTGGCCGGTGCTGCCTCTGCCGCCAACTGGACGGCCGGCATGACCGAAGGCAAAGTCGCCCTCAAGTCCGCCGGGCCCATCACCTTCGGGCCGGACGGCATCCTCTTCATCGCGGACACCAAGTCCGCCGCCATCGTCGCCATCGCCACGGGTGACACGAAGGCCGGGGCCGGCAAGGCCGTGAAGGTGGACGGCATCAACACGAAAGTCGCCGCTCTTCTGGGCACTGCCGCTGACCAGATTCTCATCGCCGACCTCGCAGTGAACCCCGCTTCGCAAACCCCCTACCTCGCCGTCACGCGTGGTCGCGGCGCAGGCGCGACGCCCGTGCTCGTGCGCGTGAAGGGCGATGGCAGTCTCGAAGTCGTTTCGCTCGACAAGGTGAAGCACGCGCGGGCTGACTTGCCGGACGCGCCGGTTGAAGGGGTTCAAGGCGATGGCAAAAAGCAGAGCAACCCGCGCCAGGAGTCCATCACGGACCTCGCGTTCCTCGAAGACCGCGTGCTCGTCGCCGGCCTGTCGAACGAGGAGTTTTCCTCCACGCTGCGCGCCATCCCGTTCCCGTTTCAGAAGATCGCCAACGGCACGAGCGTTGAGATTTACCACGGCGCGCACGGCAAGTTCGAGACCCGCTCGCCCATCCGCACGTTCGTCCCGTTCATGGTGGGCAAGGAGCCGCAACTGCTCGCCGCCTACACCTGCACGCCGCTTGTGCAGTTCCCCATCAGCGAGCTGAAGCCCGGCGCGAAGATCAAGGGCAAGACCATCGCCGAGTTGGGCAACCGCAACCGCCCGCTCGACATGATTGTTTATAAGAAGGACGGCAAGGACTGGCTCCTCCTCGCGAACAGCGCCCGTGGCGTGATGAAAATCACCACGGACGATATGGTCAACGCCGAGTCCATCACCACGCCCGTGCCGGGCATCAAGGGCACGAAGTATGAAACCATCGAGGCGTGGAAAGGCGTGGAGCAACTCGACAAGCTGGATGCCAACAACGCGCTCGTGATCCGCAAAGGCGAAGGCGACGCGCTGAATCTCGAGTCGCTCCCGCTCCCGTGAGCGGACGGCGGGGACAAACTTTGCTCATGAGATGGAGGCCGGCACTCGCCGGCCTCCTCTTTGTCTGCATCGCAGATGCGCTGGAGCTGGGGACGAACTCCTTTGCTGCCGAACCGCCTCTTCCCTCCCCGGGCTTCACCGCCGTCTTTCTCCGCTGGGTTTCAGTTCCCAAGGAAACCAACCGACTCACGGTGGAAGTCTCCGGCTTGAGCAGGGACACGCTCTCCGCCCTGCAAGCGCCCGAGTGGGCCGCGACGAACTGGCCGCGCCTGCTCGCCGTCTTCGTCGAGCAGCCGGGCACCGAGCCGCTCTCGATGCTGGGCGAGCATCGAATCGAGTCCGGGCTGCTTCGCTTCGTGCCCGCGTTTCCGTTGGAGCCGGGCTTGCGCTACCGGGCCGTGTTCGATGCCGGCCAGCTTCCGGGCGCGCCATCCACCACCGCTGGCAAGGTGACTTCCATCCTTCAAATCCCTGTGCAACGGGAGCGCTCGACGACGACCGTCACACAGGTTTATCCCAGCGCCGACGTGCTGCCGGAGAACTTGCTGAAGTTTTACGTCCACTTCTCCGCGCCGATGAGCCGGGGAAACATCTACGAGCACATCCGCCTGCTCAACGCGGCGAACCAGCCCGTGAATCTCCCCTTCCTCGAACTCGCCGAGGAGCTGTGGAGCACGGATATGCTTCGGCTCACGCTCTTCATTGACCCCGGCCGCATCAAGCGCGAGGTCAAGCCGCTGGAGGAAATCGGTCCCGCGCTCGTCGCCGGCCAGCGCTTCACGCTCCTCATCGGCGGCAATTGGAAAGACGCGAACGGGCACCGGATGAAGCACGCGTTCATGAAGCGTTTCACCGTCGGCCCGCCAGACCGCGAACCTCCAGACCCGCAGCGCTGGGGCTACCAAGCCCCGCCTATCCGCACCCGCGAACCGCTGGCCATTGATCTCGCCGAGCCGCTGGACTCCGCGCTCGCACTGCGGATGATTCACGTCGTGGACGAGTCGGGTCGCGCCGTCCCCGGCCAGCCCTTCCTCACCGAGCGCGAGCGCATCTGGAAATTCCTGCCGCAGCACTCGTGGAAGGCCGGCCACTACTCGCTCGTTGTCGAGACCACCATCGAGGACCTCGCCGGCAACAACATCGGCAAGCCCTTCGAGGTGGACGTGTTTGAAGGTGTGTCGAAGCGGCTGGAGCGCACGACGGTGAAACTGCCCTTTGAGCTGAGGTGACAAAAAGTATTCAGCAGTCAGTGTTCCGCATTGACGCGGGAGTTTTTTTTTTCAGACTCGCGGCCATGAAAGTGTCCTCGACGCCCTCAGCGCCTCGCTCCATGGCTCATCCGCTGTGGGCATTCACACTCATCGAACTGCTCGTTGTCATCGCCATCATCGCGATTCTCGCCGGCATGCTCCTGCCCGCGTTGAGCAAGGCCAAGACGAAGGCCAACCAGACCTTTTGTATGAACAGCACCAAGCAATGGGCAATGGTGACGCAGCTCTATTGCGACGACCAAGATGACAAGCTCCCCTATGCGTGGAGCCGGCTCGGCGTCCAGGCAAACAGCTTCGACTACTTGCTCTCGCCTTACTTTCGCGGACAGGCGTTCAACTCTGCGCAGCAGGGCACGAGCTGGACCAACTCCCTCTCCAAGTGCCCCGACCGCCAGAAGGAATGGCACGACGCCACCAGCCCGGAGTATTCCGGCGCAGGAAATCCCTGGCGCATCAGCTACGGAATGAACCAGCACACGTCGCTGAACTTCGTCAACGGAGCGGCGGTCACCGCCGGCGACTTCGTCGCCACCGCGCGCCGGGCGCAGGTCAACCGCCCCTCCGATACCTATCTCGTTGGCGACCTGTCCTACAGGCGCAACCATCCGCCCATCGAGAACCTCAGCACGAACCACGTCGGTTACCGCCACGGAACGCGCTTCCCCGACGGACAGGCCATCACGGGTTACGTGGACGGCCATGTTGGCAGCTTTGACCGCCACAAAACCAACGGGGTCATTCTCGAGTTCAAGCAGTGAGGTGCGGAGCGCCCGGGCGAAGCGGCGCTCCGCCGAACGGCTCAATGCCTGCGCAGCGACAACTGGTGGTTCACCCGCTTCGTCTGCGTGGGGTCCAGCGCCGGCAACTCCGTCAGAGTCGGTGAATCCGTCTCGCGCAGGATGGACTTCACCCGGTCCTTCAACGCCTGCCAGCGGGGCCACTCCAGGTCCGGCGAATGCGCGACCTGCCGCAGGATGCTGCGCCACTCGATGATCATCCGGTCAATGTCCCCGATGCCCAGGAAGTCCGTCGTCCAGCCGTTCTTGCCGTCCGGGTCCTTGTGCACGTCTGCCGCGATTTGCTCCGCGCCCGCGCCGTATTCCGGCGGCACGCCGTTGTCCAGATAGCCCGTGTGCGTCTGCGGACCGAATAACTTCTGACACGCCTGCGCGATGCGTCCGTCCCAGCGCGCGTCGCCCTTTGCGAAGCGATGGCCGGCGTGTAGGTTCGCGAGTTCGTAACTCAATTCCTCGATGGGCAACGACTCGTCCTCCAACGCTGCTGCGACCGCCAGCCCGTCGCCGGAGTGGAAGAAACTCACGATGCGCCCGCGCCGCGTCGGCACGCCCGCCGCGTCCACGAGGCCGAGCCGACGCCAAATCGTCGCGACACCCGTGCCGGTGGGGAGCTGTTTGCACAGCGGCACGCACGGGCAGCGAGAGCAATCCTCCGGGAAGACTTCGCGCTCCGGCGGCTTCCATAGCGCGACGCCGTGCGCGTCCACGCACGCCTTGAGAGTGAGTTTGCCCAACGCGATGACCACGCGCACCGCGCCGATACCGACCTCCGCCGTGTGCTCGCTGGAGCCTTCATTTGACCGCTCCGCCGGGGGATACTCGACGGCCAGCACCGGCGTCTGCTCGGCGAAAAAACACTTCTCCAGCGCAGGCACTACCAGCTCGCGCCAGACTTTCAGCGGAGTCTGCCGCGCGTTCCAGTCCGTCAGCTTGCGCACCCACTTCGCTAGCAGGATTTGCTGGCCGTTCAACACATCCGCCACCGTGAGCGAGCGGGCGAAGGTGCCGTCCGGCAGCTTCACCAGCGTCCCGCCGTCGCCGAGTTTTTCGACGGCGGCCTCAACGGTCAGCGCAGGCCTGAGGCGAATCGCCAGCGGTGGCGGAGCACCGGGCAGCGGCAGCGAGAGCCCCGGGCCGCTCATCTTCAGCATCGCCAGCACGCCCTGACCCAGCGGCTCCATCGCCTGCACGCGTTCGGCGGGCACGTCTTTCAACACCGGCCACGGCTCCCATTCGCCCCGGCTGTTGAGGAACTGTCGCGCCATCTTGCGCACATGGCGCGCGCGTTCACCATCGGTCTTGAGGCCGCAGGGGGTTTCGGGATTTTTCAGCGCGCCTTCCACGCCGAGCAGGATGGGCTTCGTCGTGAAGAGCCGTTCCTGCACGCGCACCGCTTCGGCGAACGGGTCCAGTCCGGCCTGCGCTGCCGCGCCCATGATGCCCAGCAGCGCGCTCCAATCCACGAGGCCCGAGCGCGCAAGAAACGCCGGGCGCCCATCAATCAGCCGCACGCCGTCTTCTGTCACCAGCACGTAGCCGACTTCATCAATGCCCCGCCGCCCGGCGCGGCCGAACATCTGCAAAATCTCATCAGGGCGAATCGGAATCTCGACGCCATCGCGCCGATACGAGGCCGCCGCCAGCGCGACGCTGCGCAACGAGAAGTTAATCCCCGCCGCCAACCCCATCGTGGCGACCACCACGCGCAGTTGCCCCGCCTTGGTCAGCGGCTCGATGACTCCCGCGCGCGCGCCATAGCTCAAGCCGCTGTGGTGATAGGCCACTCGGCAGCGCAGCATCCGCGCGACCTTTTCGCCGACGAGTGCCTTCTGCTCCGTCGTGAGCGTGAGCGGATTTTGGTTCGGAAGGAAGCGCGCCAACTCCATCGCCAGCGCCTCCGTCTCCTTGCGGCGCGGGGCGAAAATCAGCACCGGCCCCAAATCCTCCGCCAGCGCCTTCGCCACGAGGCGCGGCCAGTAGCCCTTCACCTCGCTGGGCACGGGGATGTTCAAGCGCTCGATCTGGACTTCCTTCAAAGGGACGGGGCGGGTGAGATGCCGGACGAGTTGCACCTTGCGGCCGAGCCGCTCGAGCCATTTCACGATGTGGTGCGGGTTCTCCACGCTGCCACTCAGGAGCAGCAGCCGCGTCTGCGGCGGAGCCATCGCGATGCAAAGCTCGTAGTTCAGCCCACGGTCGCCGTCCGCGAGCATCTGATACTCATCAATCACCAGCAGCGCCGGGCCGTCGCCTCGGATGAGCCGGTATTTCTGCGTCTCGAGAGTGGCGACGAGCACGGTCGCGTCGAGGTTGTCGCTCAGGTCGCCGGTGGCGATGCCCACGTGCCAGCCGCGCGCGCGCCACTCCGCGAGTTTGTCGTTCGCCAGCGCGCGAGTCGGGACGGTGTAGATGGCCTGCCCCGGCGGTTTGCCATAGTTCGACCACAGCTCGAAGACGAGCGTTTTGCCCGCGCCCGTCGGGGCGTGGACGACGACGTCTTTGCCCGCGCGCAACGCAGTGACGGCCTGCTGTTGCCACGCGTCTGGGACCGTGGCTTGGGTGAAGGGGAGTTGTTCGGCAGGTGGTTCCGCTTTGGATGACACAGGCGGGAAGGTAGGGGGAAGCGGTGGCAACGCAAAGAGGCAAAGCGGGAACTCTTCGTGTCGCAGGCTTCAGCCTGCGCTTCGGAAAATCCGTGGTTTGATTCGTAACCTAAAGGTTGCGACTACGGACTGAACTCAGCGCAGCACAAACTTCCGGTGCTGCTTGAACACGCCGCGCAGGGCTTTGGAAGCCGCGTCCTGCAACGCTTGCAACTCCTGATAGACGGCGACGTTCTTCGCGTTCGGCTCGGCGGTTTCGGCCTTGTTGAGCGTGACGAACTTGTCTGTGAGGTCGGCGATGCTGACTTTCTCGCCCTTCTGCAATCGCCAGCACCAGAGTGCCTGAAGCGCCGCGCCGTAGGCCGCGCCTTCGCTGACCTTGAGCGTGACCACTTCCGCGTTGAACACGTCGGCCATGATTTGCCGCCAGAGCTTGGACTTTGCGCCGCCGCCGGTGGCGCGGATTTGGGTGGCCTTCACACCGAGTTCGGCGAGGCGGCGCAGGCCGTAGTTCATGCCGAGCGTGACGCCCTCGAAGGCGGCGCGGCAGTAGTGGCTCGCGGTGAAGGTGCCGGGGTTGATGCCGAGCATCGTGCCGCAGCCGTCGGGAACGTTCGGCGTGCGCTCGCCTTCGAGGTAGGGCAGCAGCAGCAGGCCGCGCGAACCGGCGGGAACTTTCGCGGCCTTCGCCTCGAACTGCTCGTGCGTGTAGCCGAAGTCTTTCCGCATCATCTCGGTGGCGACGGTCACGTTCATCGTGCAGAGCAGCGGGAGCCAGTGGTTCGTGCTGTCGCAGAACGAGGCGATTTCACCGGCAGGGTCCACGACGGGTTTGTCCGCAGAGGCGTAGATGGTGCCGCTGGTGCCGAAGCTCGCGGTGACGATGCCCGCGCGGGTGTTCCCGGTGCCAATCGCGCCCATCATGTTGTCGCCGCCGCCCGCGCTGACGAGCACGCCGGGGGTGAGGCCGAGCGCCTTGGCGGTGCTGGCCTGGAGCGTGC
>SIBB01000082.1 GCA_009695395.1 Pedosphaera sp.
CCCACCCAGTTCCGCGCCTATGTCGGAACTTACACCGGCAAGAAGAGCCAGGGCATTTATACGTTTACCTTCAACTCCGCGACGGGCGAAGTTGGGAAGCCAGAGTTGGCGGTCGAAACGACGAACCCCTCTTTCCTCGCGATTCATCCCAGCGGAAAAAGCCTTTACGCCGTCGGCGAGGTCGCGGCCGTAGATGGCAAGAAGGGCGGCGGCGTGAGCGCTTTCGCCATTCAGCCCGACGGCAAGCTCAAGCTCCTTAGTCAAGCTTCCACCGTCGGCTCCGGCCCCTGCCACATCTCGGTGGACAAGAGCGGCAAGGTGGCGCTGGCGGCGAACTATGGTGGCGGAAGCGTCGTGGCGCTGCCGCTCAAGGCCGATGGCTCCGTCGGCAGTCATACCGGCTTCGTGCAACACGAAGGGAAAGGCAACACGAAGCGCCAGAGCCAGCCCAATGCTCATTCAGTGAACGTCTCGCCGGACAACCGCTTCGCCTTCGTCGCCGACCTCGGCCTCGACAAGGTGCTCATCTATAAGCTCGACGCGGCCAAGGGCACGCTGACCCCGAACGAACCCGCCTTCGGGGCAGTCCCCCCCGGCAGCGGCCCCCGGCACTTCACTTTTCATCCCAGCGGCAAGTTCGCCTACGTGATCAACGAGATCACCCTCTCCATGACCGCGTTCAGCTATGACGCCGCGAAGGGAGCACTGACCGAGATTCACACCGTCTCCACGCTGCCCGCTGCTGACGGGCCCGGCCCGAAGCCCGGCTGGAGCACAGCGGAAGTCGTCGCGCATCCTAGCGGCAAGTTCCTCTACGGCTCGAATCGTGGCCACGACACCATCGCGGTCTTCTCGGTCGCGGCGGACGGCAAAATCACGCTCGTGCAGAACGCGGCAGCGGAAGTGAAGACCCCGCGCAACTTCAACCTCGACCCGACGGGCAAGTGGCTCTTCACCGAAGGCCAAGGCTCCGACACCATCGCACTCTTCAAGGTGGATCAGGCGACCGGGAAGCTCACCGCGACCGACACGAGGCTCGAGGTCGGCAGCCCGGTGTGCATGAAGTTCCTTCCGCTGAAGTAGGCGGCGCAGTTTTTAGGAGGGTGGACAAATGCTCAACAGAGGGCTGAAGCCCGTAGTTGCGCGCTTGGCAGTTCCAATTACTTATCCTCCCACGCCTTCGCCCGGGCGAGCGCCTTGTCCCATCCGCTGGTGAGCCGCTTGCGCTCGCTGCCTTTCATCGAGGCGGAGAAGCGCCGGTCCACCTGCCACTGCGCGGCAATCTCCTTTTGGTCTTTCCAGTAGCCGACGGCGAGGCCCGCGAGATATGCCGCGCCGAGGGCGGTGGTCTCCGAGACGCGTGGGCGCACGACGGGCACGCCGAGGAGGTCGGACTGGAATTGCATGAGCAGGTTGTTCGTGCTCGCGCCGCCGTCCACGCGGAGCTCCTTCAGCTTTATCTTTGCGTCGGCCTCCATCGCCCGGAGCACGTCGGCGACTTGGTAGGCGATGCCTTCGAGCGCGGCGCGCGCGATGTGCGCGGAGGTCGTGCCGCGCGTCAGGCCGGCCAGCAAGCCCCGCGCATATTGGTCCCAGTGCGGCGCGCCGAGGCCAGCAAAGGCGGGCACGAGATAAACGCCGCCGGTGTCGGTGACTTGTGCGGCGAGTGCCTCGACATCGCGCGAGGACTTGATGATGCCGAGGCCGTCGCGCAGCCATTGCACGACCGCGCCCGCGATGAAGATGCTGCCTTCCAGCGCGTATTCCGTGCGGTTGCCGATGCGCCACGCGACCGTCGTGAGTAAATTGTTCTTCGAGGTCACGGGCTTGGTGCCGGTGTTCATGAGCATGAAGCAGCCGGTGCCGTAGGTGTTCTTCACCATGCCGGGCCGCGTGCAGGCCTGACCGAAGAGCGCGGCCTGCTGGTCACCCGCGATGCCCGCGATGGGAATCGCCGTGCCGAAATGGGTTGTCTCGCCATAGACCTCGGAGGACGCGCGCACCTGCGGCAGCACCGCGCGCGGAATGCCGAAGAGGGCGAGCAAGTCGTCGTCCCAGTCGCCGGTGTGGATGTTGAAGAGCATCGTGCGCGAGGCGTTGCTGGGGTCGGTGACGTGGACGCGACCGCCGGTGAGCTGCCAGACAAGCCACGAGTCAATCGTGCCGAACGCCAGCTCGCCGCGCTTGGCCCGCGCCTTCGCGCCGGGGACGTTATTCAGCAGCCACTGGAGTTTCGTGCCGGAGAAATACGCGTCCAGCACAAGTCCCGTCTTGCGGCGGATGAGCGCGGCCTTGCCGGCGCGCTTGAGCTTGTCGCACGCGGCGGCAGTGCGGCGGTCCTGCCAGACGATGGCGTTGGCGATGGGCCGGCCCGTGGCGCGCTCCCACACGACGGTCGTCTCGCGCTGGTTGGTGATGCCGATGGCGGCGATGTCATTGGCGGTGAGGCGGGCCTTGAGGATGGCGTCCGCGGCGACGTTGGATTGCGTGGCCCAGATTTCGTTGGCGTCGTGCTCGACCCAGCCGGGCTTGGGAAAAATCTGCCGGAACTCCTGCTGCGCCACGGAGACGATGGAGCCGGCGTGGTCGAAGACGATGGCGCGCGAACTGGTGGTGCCTTGGTCGAGTGCGAGGATGTGTTTCATGGGGAGAGTTGAAAGTTGAAGGTTGAGAGTTGAGGGGGGAAAGCCGGTGTTGCTCTGAACACTCAACTTATAACTCTCAACATTTTCTCCGTCATACCGGCCAGAGCAGTTTGAAAATCATCGCGCCGACCAGGCCGCCGATGAGCGGGCCGACGACGGGCACCCACGCGTAGCCCCAGTCGGAGCCACCCTTGCCGGCGATGGGCAGCAGCGCGTGCGCGATGCGCGGGGCGAGGTCGCGCGCGGGGTTGAGCGAGTAGCCGGTCGGGCCGCCGAGCGAGAGGCCGATGGACCAAATCAGCACGCCCACCAGCGCCGGGCCAAAGCCTGTGTCCCAGCCGAACTCGGGCTTGAGGTTTGCCTTCGCGCCGATGGCCAGCACGCCGAGCAGCAGCATCGCGGTGCCGATGATTTCGCAGAGCAGGTTCGGGCATGACTTGCGGATGGCGGGGGCGGTGCAGAAGACGCCGAGCTTCGCGCCCTTGTCCTCCGTCGCTTCCCAGTGGGGCAGATACGCGAGCCACACCAAAACCGCGCCGAGGAACGCGCCGGCCATTTGCGCGCCGATGTAAACCGGGACCAAATCCCAGCCGATCTTCCCGAGGCTCGCCATCGCGACGGTCACGGCAGGGTTCAAGTGCCCGCCACTGATGCTGCCGACGCAATACACGGCGACCGTCGCCGCCAGCGCCCAACCGGTGGTGATCACGATCCAGCCGGCGTTCTGGCCTTTGGATTTGTTGAGAAGGACGTTTGCCACGACGCCGTCGCCCAGCAGGACGAGGATGGCCGTGCCACAAAGTTCTGCGAGGAATGGTGACATGATGGGTGTGCGGTTTTTGGTTCGGGACGGGCAGGACGCTATCCATCCTTACGGGAAGCGTCCACGCGAAAGAGAACGTCGCGCGGAGCCAAGCTCAGATGGAACCTGGCTTGCCGGCGAAGTGGTTTCGGAAGGAGTGAACGGAGCGCCGATTTCGACTCGGCGTGCTGAATTCGCCGCACAACACGCCGCTACTTCAGCCCGGCCCAGACGCGTTGGACATCGTCGTGCTCGTCGAGTCCGTGGAGGAAGTCGCCCACCTCGATGCGTTGCGCCTCAGTGAGCTCCGGGAAAAGCTTCGGCACGTAACCCATCTCGCTCGTCACCACGGACCAGCCGTTTTTGGACAGCCACTGGGAGACCGCGTGGATGGCGGTGCGATCGGTGATGAAGCGCGCGCCGGTCGCGCCCTCGGGGATGTCGTCGTTCTGCGCGGAGGTGAGCGGCTCGACCTCGTTCGCGCCGGCCTCGATGGCGGCACCTTCGATGTCCTTGCCTGCGGCGGGATGGTGCGCCTCGACGAGACCGACGTGGTCAAAGAGAAACTTGTTGCTCCCGGTGGTGCCGAGTTGGCCGGGCTTGAACAGCACGCGGACCTCGGGCGCGGTGCGATTCACGTTGTCAGTCATGACCTCAACGATGACGGGCACCTTGTGCGGTGTGTAGCCCTCGAAGACGATGTGGTCGAGCACGAGTTTGTCGTCACCGGTGCCGGAGCCTTTCTTGATGGCACGCTCGATGACATCGCGGTTGACGCTGTCCTTGCGCGCCTTCTCGCAGGCTGTGAAGAGGCGCGCGTTCGCGCCGGGGTCCGCGCCGCCAAGTTTGGCGGCAACCATGATTTCGCGGACGAGTTTGCCGGTCGTCTTGCCCTTCTTGAGGTTGTTGACGAGGCGTTTGGCGTGTAACCACTGGCGACCCATGCCCCGAGAATAGCGGGCGAGGCAGGGGGAGTTCAACCCATCGTTGCGGCTGAAATGTCGAGCCGGGCGCAAACTTCCTTCTACCACTGCCATTGCTGTTCAACATTCGCGGCGATTCGCGTGATTCGCGGGCAACCTCCTCGTTTCACGCCAGGAGGCAGACCAGCACTCCAGACGTTGGTGAATTTCACCCCCCACTTGCCGTCGAGTTTCCGTGCTTCCGCCGACTGTTGCACGGTTGCCGCGTCGGCGTTTTGCACGCACTTTAAGACCATGAACTACAAGCCACTCTTGACCGGCCTCGGCGTCCTCACGCTCACGGCTGCCAGCCTGCTCGCCGCGCCCGCTGACAAGAAACCCGCGCCCTCGAAGCAAGTCAGTTATTACAAGGACGTGCGCCCGGTCTTCCAGGCCAACTGCCAGGGTTGCCACCAGCCCGCGAAGTCCCGCGGCGGCTACGTGATGACGGATTTCAAGCTGCTGCTCGGCGCGGGCGACAGCAAGGAAATCGCCGTCGTCCCGAAGTCGCCAGAGAAGTCGCACCTCATCCAGCTCATCACGCCCAAGGCGGACGGCAAGGCCGAGATGCCCGAGGGCCGGAAGCCGCTGCACGCGACGGAGATTGAGACCATCCGCAACTGGATTGCCCAAGGTGCGGTGGACGACACGCCCACCAACGCCCGCGAGCGCTACGACATGAATCATCCGCCGGTGTATTCGCTCCCGCCGGTCATCACGTCCCTCGACTACTCCCCGGATGGGAAGCTCCTCGCGGTGGCTGGCTTCCACGAAGTTCTCCTGCACAAGGCGGATGGCTCCGGTCTCGCCGCACGGCTCGTGGGCTTGAGCGAGCGCATCGAGTCGGTGAAGTTTTCTCCGGATGGGAAGCGCCTCGCCGTCGCGGGCGGTCTGCCCGGGCGCATGGGTGAAATCCAAATCTGGGACGTGGAGAAGCGGAAGCTCACCCTCTCGCACTCCGTCACCTTCGACACAGTTTACGGCGCGACGTGGTCGCCAGACGGCAAGCTCATCTCCTTCGGCTGCGGCGACAACACCGTGCGCGCCATCGAGGCGGACACCGCCAAGCAAGTCCTCTTCATGGGTTCGCACAGCGACTGGGTGCGGGGCACCGCGTGGTCGCTCAAGGGGGACAATGTCATCTCCGTCTCGCGCGACATGACGGCCAAGCTCACCGAACTGGCCACGCAGCGCTTCGTGGACAACCTCACCAGCATCACGCCCAACGCACTCAAGGGCGGCATCGCCACCGTCGTGCGACACCCGTTGCGCGAGGAAATTTTCATGGGCGGCTCCGACGGCGTGCCGAAGCTCTACCAAATCTTCCGCACCGCCGTGCGCCAGATTGGCGACGACAACAACGGCGTCTTCACGCTCGAACCGCTGCTGGGCCGCATCACCAGCACGGCCTTCAGCGCCGACGGCACGGTGCTCGCCGCCGCCAGCGCGCTGGATGGCAAGGGCGAGGTGCTCGCCGCCACGTTCACCTTCGGCACCAACGCCATCACGAAGGAGATGGCCGACGTGATGAAGAAAATTCCCACCAGCCGCACGCCGCAGGACAAGGCGGTCATCGAAAAATACCAAGCCAGCGGCTCCAAGACGCTGTTCAAGGTCGCAGTCCCGCAGGCCGGCGTCTTCGCTGTCGCCATCGCGCCGGACAACAAGACCGTGGCCGCCGCCGGCTCCGACGGGCTTATCCGCCTCTTCAACGTTGAGAACGGTTCCGTGCTCAAGGAGTTCCCCAGCGTGACTGTGACCGCTGCAAGCAAGGCACTCGCGGCCAAGAAATTTGAAGCGCCCGCCGCTGCCGCTCCGAAGACCGACGGCGAGCCGGAGTCGCTGCCGAAGGACGCGAAGGTCGTCGCACTCGAAGTCGAGCCGAAGGAACTCCTGCTGGGCAAGTGGACCGACAGTGCGCAAATCCTCGTCACCGCCCGTCTCGCGAATGGCGAAGCGCTCGACGTGACGCGCCTCGCGAAGCTCGAACTCAGCGGCTTCAGCAAGAGCGCCGCGAGCGTGTCGGCGACGGGCGTGGTGCTGCCCAAGGCCAACGGCTCCGTGACGGTCAAGGCAACGCTTGCCGGCAAATCCGCCTCCGTGTCCGTGAAAGTCACCGGCCTCGGCAAGACCCTCGACGCCGACTTCATCCGCGACGTGAATCCGGTGCTGACAAAGGCCGGCTGCAACGGGGGCGTCTGCCACGGCGCGAAGGACGGCAAGAACGGCTTTAAGCTCTCGCTGCGCGGTTACGACGCCGAGTATGACGTGCGCGCGTTCACCGACGAACTGGCCAGCCGCCGCGCGAACGTCGCGTCGCCGGACGATTCGCTCATGCTGCTCAAGCCCACCGGGGCCGTGCCGCACCAGGGCCAGCAGGTGTTCCTGCCGGGCGACCTGAACTACCGCATCGTGCGCGAGTGGATTGGCGCGGGCGCGAAGTTGCAGACCAGCTCACCGCGCGTGACCAAGATTGAGTTGTCCCCGCAAAACCCGGTCGTTCAAAAGGTCGGTGCGCGCCAGCAGATGCGCGTGCTCGCCACCTACGCCGACGGCTCCACGCGCGACGTGACGACGCTCGCGTTTGTGGAGACCGGCAACCAGGACGTGGCCAAGACTGACAGCGCGAACGTCGTGACGACGCTGCGCCGGGGCGAGGCCCCGATGCTCGCGCGCTTCGAGGGCGCTTACGCCGCGACCACCGTGACGGTGATGGGCGACCGCAGCGGCTTCGCGTGGGCCGAGCCGGAGAAGTGGAACAAGATTGATGAGTTCGCCGCCGCGAAGTGGCAGCGGATGAAGATTCTCCCCAGCGGCCTTTGCACCGATGACGAGTTCATCCGCCGCGTCTTCCTCGACCTCACCGGCGTGCCGCCGACGAGCGACGAGGTGAAGGCCTTCCTCGCGGACAAACGCCCGACCCGCGAGAAGCGTGACGCGCTTGTGGACCAACTCGTGGGCAGCGAGGACTACGTGGAGCATTGGGCGAACAAGTGGGCCGACCTGCTCCAGGTGAACAGCAAGTTCATCGGCGCGGAGGGCGCGAAGTCGTTCCGCGACTGGATTCGCAAGGAGGTCGCCGACAACACGCCGCACGACCAGTTCGCGCGCAAAATCATCACGGCCAACGGCTCGAACAAGGACAACCCGCCCGCGAGCTACTACAAGATTCTCCGCAAGCCCGAGGACACGATGGAGAACACCACGCACCTCTTCCTCGCCGTGCGGTTCAACTGCAACAAATGCCACGACCATCCCTTCGAGCGCTGGACGCAGGACCAGTATTACCAGACCGCCGCGTGGTTCGCGCGCGTCGGCTTGAAGAAAGACCCGGCGGGCGGCGACAAGCTGCTCGGCGGCACGGCGGTGGAGGGCGGCAAGCCGCTCTACGAAATCGTCGAGGAACTCGGCACCGGCGAGGTGAAGCACGACCGCACCGGCAAAGAGACGCCGCCGCAGTTCCCCTACCCCGCCACCTGCGACGAGACCGGCAAGCCCGGAGCCGAGAAGAAGAAGCTCTCCCGCCGCGAAGAATTGGCGAACTGGATTACCGCGAAGGACAACCGCTACTTCGCCACCAGCTTCGCCAACCGCATCTGGGGCTACCTCACCGGCGTCGGCATCATCGAGCCGCTCGACGACATCCGCGCCGGCAACCCGCCGAGCAATCCCGAGCTGCTCAACTACCTGGCGAAGGAGTTCGTGGACAGCGGCTTCAACACCCGGCACTTGATGAAGCTCGTCGCCAAGTCCCGCACCTATCAGCTCGCGGTGAAGACGCACCCGTGGAACGAGGACGACAAAATCAACTTCAGCCACGCCACGGCGCGCCGCCTCAGCGCGGAGGTGCTCTACGATTCGATTTACAAAGTGACCGGCGCGAAGTCGAACATCCCCGGCGTCCCCGCCGGCACGCGCGCCGCCGCGCTGGCGGACACGGTGAAGCTGCCCGATGGCTTCTTCGCCACGATGGGCAAGCCCGTCCGCGAGTCCGCCTGCGAGTGCGAGCGCATCAGCGATATGCAGCTCGGCCCCGTGATGGCGCTCATCTCCGGCGCGACCGTCGGCGACTCCATCAGCACGACGAACAACGCGATTACCACGCTCGCGAAGGAAATCACCGACGACCGCCAGCTCATCAACGAGCTGTTCCTGCGCATCATGAACCGCCCGGCGAAGAGCGGTGAGATTGAAACCACCTTGAAGAGCTGGGCCACGCTCAAGGCCGACCACGTCACAGTTGGCGGCGAGTTGGTGGCCTACGAAAAGCTTTACCCCGAGCTGCGCGCCAAACGGGAGAAGCAGTTGGCCTCCGACCTCGCCGACGCAAAGGGTGACCTCGCCGCCTACGAAAAGGAAATCGCCCCGCGTGAGGCCAAGCTGGACGCCGAGCAAAAGGAGCGCACCGCGAAAGCCGAAGTGGAGCTGAAGCGTTTCAACGAGCAGGACTTCCCCAAGCGCCTCGTCGAGTTCGAGAAGAAGCAGGACTTGAAGACGGCGTGGAGCGCCTTCACCACGAAGAACCTCAAGTCCACCGGCGACTTGAAGCTGGAGCAGCAAGAGGACAAATCCGTGGTCGTGACCGCCGGCAAGGCGGTGCGCGGCGAATACACGTTCAGCATCGAGACGGACTTGAAGGAGCTGAACGCGCTGCGGCTCGAAGCTTTGACCGACAAGCGCTTCCCCAAGAACGGCCCCGGCCGCTCGCCCGACGGCAACTTCGTGCTGAACGAAATCACCCTGAGCGTCGCGCCCAAGGACAAGCCGGCGGACGCGAAGAAGGTCGAGCTGCAAAAGGCGCTGGCGGACTTCAGCCAGGACACCTTCGAGGTCGCCAAGTCCATTGACGGCGGCAACAACCGCCAGCAGGGCTGGGGCATCGCGCCCAACGGCGGCGCGACGCACTGGGCCACCTACGAGTTGAAGACGCCGCTGACGAACACCGCCGGGGTGGTTCTCACGGTGAAGATGACGCAGCTCTACAACGGGGGCGAAGACAAGGGCTTCACCCTCGGTCGCTTCCGCCTCGCTGGCACGGCCACGAAGACGCCTGGCCTGAGCCAGTCCGAGGATTTGCGCGCTGTGCTCGCGATGCCGGCGGACCTGCGCGCGAAGGAGCAGAAGGACGCCTTCGAGAAGATTGTCCGCGCCAACGACGCCGAACTGGCCAAGCGCAACAAAGAGCTGGCCGACTCCAAGAAAGCGCGCCCGGTGGACCCGCAGCTCAAAGAGCGGCAGGACAGCGTGAAGCGCCTCGGCGAGCCGCTGCCCGCGGACGCCCGACTCACGAACCTCAAGCGCGCCTCCGAGTTGAGCACCAAGCAGCTCGAACAAACCCGCCTCATCGGCGCGCAAGACCTCGCCTGGGCGCTCATCAACAACCCGGCGTTTTTGTTTAACCGGTAACGGTAGTCGCGCAGCGACCTGGCCATCACTTGTCCCGCGTCAGCAGGTAGTGCGCGAGGGCTTCGAGCGCGGCGGCGCGGCCTTTGAATGGTTTCAGGGCGGCGAAGGCTTTGGCGGTAAGTTGCTGCGCGATCTTCCGGCTTTTCTCCAAACCCACGATGCTGGGATACGTCGCCTTCTGCGCGGTGATGTCCTTGCCCGCGGTCTTGCCAAGCTGCTCGCTGGTCTGGGTCACGTCGAGGATGTCGTCAATCACCTGGAACGCGAGGCCGACGTTGTAGCCGAAGTCCGTGAGCGCGGTGAGTTGCGCCGGCGTGCAGTTCGCGCTCATGCCGCCGAGCCGGGCGGCGCAGCAGAGTAGTGCGCTGGTCTTGCGCTCGTGGATGTAGCGAAGTTCCGCGACAGAGAGTTTCTTGCCTTCGCCTTCAAGGTCGGCGACTTGCCCGGCGATGAGCTGCAGCGAGCCGCTGGCCTTCGCCACTTCCAGCACGAGGTCGCGGTGGGAGTAGCGCGGCCAGCCCTTCGCCAGCGCAGTGATTTCAAACGCCTGCGTGAGCAATGCGTCGCCCGCGAGGACGGCGATGCCCTCGCCGAAAACTTTGTGGTTGGTGGGCTTGCCGCGCCGGAAGTCGTCGTTGTCCATCGCGGGCAGATCGTCGTGGATGA
>SIBB01000083.1 GCA_009695395.1 Pedosphaera sp.
GCGGTGGCCTTGGGCGAGAGGTCGTTGTCGAGGTCGTAGTTCAGCTCGATGCCGTCGAAGCCCGCGTCCTTCGCGAGCTGGAGGCACTCGCGCAAATTCATGCGGTCGGGGTAGGGGAAGGCCCAGAGGTTGATGGACTTCTTCATCGCGTAGCGCTTGGGCGAAGCGCGCCGGGCGTCGGGTTTGGCTGCGGGTTGCGCGGCAGATGCGCTGCTACCGACTACCGTCGCGGCTCCGGCGGCGGCGAAGGCGGAGCGCAAAGCATCGCGCCGCGTGAGGCCGTCGCGAGCGGGTGGCTCGATGGGGTTGAAGGCGGGTGAGAACGAACTGGGATGGGCTTGCATTCGAGTGATCTGACAAGAACTGCCGCTTGCTGGCAAGTCAGCGCTCCGGGCAACTCACGCCAGCTCAATCCGCTGACGGGTTCGGACGGACCGTTCCTCTGCCTCGCAAATCTCCATGGAGCTGACGCCGTCGGCTGCCGTGACGATGCTTGGCGGCGTGCCGTTCGCGATGCACTCGGCGAAGTGGCGCAGTTCACCCACGTAGCCGTCAGGCTGGCCGAGTTTGAGCACCTGTGCGGCTTGGCCGGCTTCGCAGACCTTGAGAGCATCGGCGCCGCGTGCGAGGTCGTAGTCCACGGTCGCGCGCTCGAAGTTCACGGTGTAGCTCATGTTGAAGCCGAAGCCCGGCGTCATGCACCACGCGCCTTCGGCGTGGACCATCGCGCCGCCCGCGACTTCGTATTCCGTCACGACGTGGTCAATCGCGCCGCTGATTTTCGTGTGGCCGCTGGAGCGCACCGCGCGCGGCCGGCCGAAGCAAAATTGCACGAAGTCGGTGTCGTGGATGTGCAAGTCCAGCAGCGCGCCGCCGGACTTCACGCCGTCGAGAAAGTTTTGCTGTCCCCAACCCGGCGGCTCGGCCACGCGGCGGAAGCGCGCGGAGAGCACCTGGCCGAAACGCCCGTCCGCAATGGCGGCCTTCACCCACAACCATTCGGGGAAGAAGCGCAGGCACATCGCGGGCATGAGGATGCGGCCGGTCTCGGCTGCGACCGCCGCCATCTCGCGCGCCTGCGCGGCGGTGCGGGCGAATGGTTTTTCGCAGAGGACGTGCTTGCCTGCGCGCAACGCGGCAATGGCGAGGTCGTGGTGCGCGAGCGTCGGCGCGCAGATGTCCACGGCGTGGAGGTCGGGGTCGGCGAGCATGGCGGCGTAGTCGCGGAATCCTTTGAAGCTGCCCGGTTCCAGTTTCACCGGAGCGTTGTCGCCCACGTTGCCGGCAACGCCGGTGAAGTCGCCGTCGAGGTGGCGACCGCTGGGATTGCAGAGTGCGGCGACGCGCACGCCCGGGACTTGGCGCAGCGCCTTGATGTGCGTGGCGGCCATGAAGCCGAGTCCGACGAGTCCGAGGTTGAGCATGGGAGGATTAGCCCCGAAAGGGCACAGAGGACGCAAAGGAAAACTGAGTAGCTAGGTGTTCTCCAGGCCCGCTTGCGACAGATTCGAGTTAAGACTCGTGTGTTTCAACCACCGCTCCCAGTCCGCCGCTGTGTCCACATCGGACAGCTCGCGCAGGAGGGCGACACGCAAGTCGCTTTCGCGCGCGCGGTGCATGGTTTCCGCGAACACGGCGTTCGTGCTCCAGGGCATTCCACTGAAGAGGGCCGGCTGCGGCGCGCGCAGGCCGATGAGCCAGTAGCCGCCGTCCAGCGCGGGGCCGAGCACGACGTCGTGACCTTCCAGCGCGAGCCACGCGTCCTCGATGTCCGTCGCGGTCACGGCCGGACAGTCGGAGCCGATGATGACCACGCGTTCTGCATCGGAGAGAAAGTGTTCTGTGAAGGCGGCGTGGAGGCGTTCGCCGAGGTCGCCGTCGGCTTGGTTGGCAGCGGACCAGTCGTTGCGAAGCCAAGGGGTGATTTCAGCGCTGGCGTCAGCCGGGGTGAAGCAGAGTTCCACCGCAGGCAGCGGCGCGAGATGCACGAGGAGGGTCTCGACGAGTTGGCGGTAGGCGGCGCAGGCGGGTTCTGCGCCGAGTGTTTCCGCGAGGCGGGTCTTGACCGAGCCAGTGCGTGGGGCTTTCAGGAAGACCACTAGCCGACGCGCGTGCGCGCTCATTCCACGGCGGAAAGTTCCGTCTCGGTGGCGTGGCCGCCGAGGTCCTTGGGTTCCGGCAGGATGAACGCGACGCACATCCCGGGGACGAAGAGACACGCGGCGAAGAGCAGGGTTTTCTTGAAGTCGCCCCCGCTGGCGAGCGAGCCGGCGAAGATGACGCCGGCCGCCGAGGCGATGCGCCCGATGTTGTAGCAGAAGCCCGCGCCGGTGGTCCGGAGCAACACGGGGAAAAGCGGCGGCAGATACATCGTGAAGAGGCCGAAGACGCCGGAGAAGAAGCCCACCGCCGGGAACCAAACCCACACGAGCGACTCCCAGCCGCGGTCCTGCATGAAAGTTCCGCCCATCGTGAGGAAGAAGCCGAGGTAGCAGATGGCGATGGAGCGTCGGTAGCCGAAGAAGCGGGCCAGTGCGGCGGCGGCGAAGTTCCCGGCGATGCTTGCCACGATGATGATGAAGAACGCGATGCTGACCGTTTTCTGCTTGTAGGCCGCGACCCATTTCGCGGGAGTTAAATCAGTGGTGGCCTTGGCCAGTTCGACCTTCGCCGCCGCGTCGAGGTCGGGGAGGTTCCGCAGGTGTTGCGCGTGCCAGAACATGAAGGCCCACCACGCCGTCAGCCCGCAGGCGCAGACAATGATGGTCAGCAGCGTCGTGCGCCGCACCGCACCTCGGAAGAGGTCGGCGATTCCGGGTTGCGCACCGAGCGACTCGCGCTTGGCGGCGTGCCACTCCTCTGGCTCGGGCACATTGCGGCGAATCCAGAACACTAGGAAGGCCGGAAGAATGCCAACGAGGAAGACGTATTTCGGGTCCAAGTCCGCCATGATGAAGGTGGTGAGGCACGCGAGCAGGACGCCGAGGTTCACGCCGGTTTGCAGCACGGCGGCAATCCACGGGCGCCACTTCTTCGGCCAGGTTTCCGAGAGCAACGAGGAGCCGACCGCCCATTCACCACCGATGCCCAGCGCGGCGAGGAAGCGGAAGATGAGCAGCTGCCACCAAGTCTGCGCGAAGAAGGAAAGCCCGGTAAAGACCGCGTAAGTCAGAATGGTGAGCGAGAGTGAGCGGCTGCGCCCGAGGATGTCACCGAGCCGCCCGAAGAACGCGCCGCCCAGCGCCCAGCCCACGAGGAACGCGGCTTGGATGTAACCGGATTTTTGTTTCACCAACTCGTGCGCGGGCGTGGCCTCGTCGGTTAGCAAGCCGTCGTTGATGAGCAACGAGAAGACGAAGGTGGACGCGACCAACCCGTAGAGGTGCATGTCCAGCCCGTCAAAGAGCCAACCGAGCCACGCAGCGAGGCCGGACTTGCGCTGCTGCGGCGTCAACTCGCTGAGTTTGGTGGCTTCCGTCTTCGGCTCGGTGGGCTTGGATCCGATTGCCTGGCCGGTGGGGCTGGTCTTGCCGATGGAGACGGTGCTCTGCATTTTGGGATCAGGCTCTTGGCTCATGGTGTCGGTAGTGCAGCGTAGGCGAAGAGAGTTGAGTGGCACAAGTGGACAGTTGCAACCTGCGCACCGAAAGTGTGTGCCTGAGCAAAAAACAATTGCAGGCCAGTTGAAAAAAGTTGCAGTGGAACGTTGAGAGCGGATGCTCACAGGAAATGAATTCGCAGCGGAAGAAACTTAACCGTGTCTGGGTCGAGCGTTGCACGGTTCGGAGCCGGTAGTTCAAGACTTGTGATCATGCATGCGACTCTCACTCATCCCCGCGTCAACCTAGCCCGTCCCCAGCCCGCGCTCGCCCCCGATGTCGAGTCCTTCTATCACCTGCCGCATGGCGAGCACACGGGCAAGGCCTGCCAGGGCACGGCGTGCTTCGCGGCCAAGCACTTCAATCCCGCGCGCTGGGCCGAGGCGAACGCGCAGAATCCCCGCATCTACTGTCTCGGCGAATGCTTCGCGGCTCCGGCCAAGGGCCAGACACACCCGCGTCCGCCGGTGAAAGTTTTCTCCCGCGAAGGAATCGTGCTGGGCCGCATCGCAGCGGGTGGCGCGCGGACGCTGGCGGCTTACGCAAAGTTCGGCGGCTACGGCGCGCTCCAGCAGGCACTCGGGCAGACGCCGGAACAAGTGCTCGCTGCGGTCGAAGCTTCGCAGTTGCGTGGACGCGGCGGCGCGGGCTTCCCCGCCGGGCGCAAGTGGCGCGCGGTGGCCTCCCAGCCCGCCGGCGAGAAATACGTCGTCGCCAACGCCGATGAGGGCGACGCCGGCGCTTACATTGACCGTTACTTGATGGAGGACGACCCGCACGCCCTCATCGAGGGCATGATCCTCGCGGGCTACGCGGTCGGGGCGAGCAAGGGTTACATCTACGTGCGGCTCGAATACCCGCTCGCGGGTGAGGTGCTGCGCGCGGCCATCGCCGAGGCGCGCGCGGCGGGCTGGCTTGGGGCGCGGGTCGGCGGGAAGGATTTCGACTTCGAGCTCGAGGTTTACACCGGCCACGGGAGCTACGTCTGTGGCGAGGAGACTTCGCTGCTTCGCTCCATCGAAGGCAAGCGGCCCGAAGTGATGGCGCGTCCGCCCTATCCGACCGAGCGCGGGTTGTTCGACAACCCGACTCTGCTCAACAACGTCGAGACGCTCGTCAACGTGCCGTGGATCGTCACGCACGGCGGCGCGGCGTATGCGGAGATTGGTTTCTCCAAGAGCCGTGGGACGAAGGCGCTCTCGCTCAACTCCCTGTTCAACCGCCCCGGCCTTTACGAGGTCGAGTTCGGCGTCACCGTCCGCCACATCGTCGAGGACCTCGGCGGCGGCCTGCGCGGTGGCGGCCAGCTCAAGGGCGTCCTCATCGGCGGCCCCATCATCGGCATCATTCCGCCGCATCTCATCGACACCCAACTCGGCTTCGAGGAACTCGCCGCCATCGGGGCCGGCGTCGGCCACGGCGGCGTCGTCGCGTTCGACGAGCACACATCCATCCCAGACTTGATGGAACACGTCTTCTCTTTCGGCGCTTACGAGTCGTGCGGCAAATGCACGCCGTGCCGCAGCGGCAGCGGACGCATCGAGGAGATTTTCACCAACGCCCTCGGCGGCGACGCCACGCAGGCCGACTTGCAGGAGTGCCGCGAGCTGGTCGTCGCGCTCAAGCTAGCGAGCCTTTGCGGTCACGGCACCGGCCTCGCGCGCTTCGCCGAATCCATCCTGCGCTACTACCCCACGGAGATTGAGCCATGCTTCAAGTAACCATCAACGGCCAGCCCCACGAGTTCGCCGACGGCCTCACGATCAACAAGGCGCTCCAGCAGATCGCCGTCGAAGTGCCGACGCTCTGCCACGACGATCGCATCCAGCCCTACGGCTCGTGCCGCCTCTGCACGGTCGAGGTCAAGGGCTTCGGCGGCCTCGTCACCGCGTGCAACACGCCGCTGCGCGCCGGGATGGAAATCCTCACGCACTCCGAGACGGTGCAGGGCGTGCGAAAAACTCTGCTCGGATTGATTGCCAAGGATTATCCCGCCGAGGCCGTCGCGCAGTTTCCCGACAAACAATTTCACCGCTACCTCCGCGAATACGACGTGAAGGCGCGCGGCTCGCGCACCGCCCCGCCGGCGGCAGTGCCCTTCATGAAGGACACCACGCATCCCTACATCAACGTGGACATGACGCAGTGCGTGACGTGCTACCGCTGCGTGCGCATCTGCGAAGAGGTTCAGGGGCAATTCGTGTGGAAGGCGTGGGGCCGGGGCGACCAGACGCGCATCGGGCCGGTGCGCGGCGAGACTTTGCAGGACGGCGGCTGCGTGAGTTGCGGCGCGTGCGTGGACACCTGTCCCTCCGGAGCGCTCGAAGACATCAGCCTCCTCATGCGCGGCGTGCCGACGGACTGGACGAAGACGATTTGCTCTTACTGCGGCACCGGTTGCGAAGTGAACGTCGGCACGCGGAACGGGCAAATCACCACCATCCGTCCCTCGATGGAAGGCCCCAGCAATCACGGCCACGCCTGCGTGAAGGGCCGCTACGCCTTCGATTACATCACCGCGAAAGACCGCCCGCTCTCGCCGATGATTCGCCGCGCTGGCGAATGGCAGAAGGTGAGTTGGACCGAAGTGAATCAATTCATCGCCGACAAGCTGCGTGAGGCTGTGGCGAAGCACGGGCCGGACAGCATCGGCGTGCTCAGTTCGGCACGCGGCACCAACGAGGAGAATTACGTCGCGCAGAAGTTCGCGCGCGTCGTGCTGGGCACGAACAACATTGATTGCTGCGCGCGCGTCTGCCATTCGCCCACCGCCGCCGCGATGAAGATGACGCTCGGCACCGGCGCAGCGACCAACTCGCTCGACGACATCGCGCTCGCGCGCACCATCCTCGTCGCGGGCGTCAACCCGACCGAGGGGCACCCCGTCACCGGCGCGCGCATCAAGCAGGCCGCGCGGCACGGCGCGAAGCTCATCGTCGTGGACCCACGCGAGATTGAGCTGTGCGAGTTCGCCACGCTGCACCTCCAGTTGCACGCGGGCACGAACGTCGTGCTCTTCAACTCGATGGGCGCAGTCATCGTCGAGGAAGGCCTGGTGGACGAGGAGTTCGTCCGCACGCGCCTGACGGAGTTCAACCAGTATCGGGAGTTCGTGAAAGAGTTTGCGCCGGAGAAGGTGGAGCACATCACCGGCGTGCCGGCGGCGAAGGTTCGCGAGGCCGCGCGCCTTTACGCGACGAACAAACCATCGCTCTCCGTCCACGGCCTCGGCATGACCGAGCACATTCAGGGCACCGAGGGCATCATGGCCTTGGTCAATCTCGCGCTGCTCACCGGCAACATCGGCAAGCCCGGCAGCGGCATCAATCCGTTGCGCGGCCAGAACAACGTGCAGGGCGCGCCACACATGGGCAGCGAGCCGAAGCTCCTCGCCGGCTACGTGCCGCTCACTGAACATCGCGGACGCTTCGAGGCCGCGTGGCAAGTGCCGCTCCCGACCAATCCCGGCATCAACATGATCGAGATGATGGAGGCCGCGGACGCCGGGAAGCTCAAGGTGCTGTGGTCCATCGGCTACGACATCGTGATGACGAACCCGAACATGAACTTCACGCGACGCGCGATGGAGAAGCTCGACCTCGTCATCGTGCAGGACATTTTCATCAACGAGACCGCGAAGGAATTCGGTGACGTGTTCCTGCCCGCCGCGAGTTCGTTCGAGAAGGACGGCACCTTCATGAACGGCGAGCGCCGCATCCAGCGCGTGCGCCAGGCCGTGCCGCCGCAGGGCGCCGCGCGTTCCGATTGGGAGATCGTCTGCGACATCGCCCAGCTCATGGGCAAGGGCGAACACTTCGCGTGGAAGAGCGCCGAGGAAATCTGGGATGAAGTCCGCTCGCTCTGGCCCGAAGCCGCTGGCATCAGCTACGCGCGCATGGACAAGCAGGGCGGCCTCCAGTGGCCGTGCCTCGACGAAAACGATCCCGGCACCCCCACGCTGCACGCGGATCACTTCACGCACGGCAAGACCACCGCGCTGCGCCGCATCGAATACGTCGCGCCGCCGAAGCTCACGACGCCGGAGTTCCCCTTCCTCCTCACGACCGGCCGGAACCTCTACCAATACAATGCCGCGACGCAGACCGCGCGCACGCCCAACGACGGCATCCACCCCACCGACTACCTGCAACTCTCGCCCGCCGACGCCGCCAGCCTCGGGCTCACCGACGGCGAGTTCGTCCGTCTTCGGAGCGAACAAGGCTCGGCGGACTTGCCCGTGAAGGTCAGCGACCGTGTGAAGGACGGCGAGGTTTACACCACGTTCCACTCCACGCGCGTCTTCCTGAACCAGATCACCACCTCGCAGCGCGACCGCTACACGAAGACGCCCGAATACAAGATCACCGCCGTGCGCATCGAGAAGCTCGCGGCCGTGGGAGCGAAGTGAAACGCAGGGCGGTTGCGGAACCTTGGAGCCCGACTCTACCTCGACGGAGGGTTGGAATGGAAACGCCTCCTGCCGACGGGCGGCAGGAGGCGCGTGAAAACTGAGGCGGCTACTTCTTCCCCTTCTTGGGTCCGCGACCGGGGAAGGTGAGTTCGGCGATGCCGGACTTGTCGAGTTCGCCGAGGCCGAGCTTGGTCAACTTCGTGTATTGCCGCCAAGTCGCATCAGCCAGTGGGAGGTTCAGCTTCTGTTCCTTCGCTACGCGTAACGCAATGCCGCTGTCCTTCGCGGCGTGGGACGCGCTGAAGAAACACGAGTGGTCGCGGTTGACCATGTCCTCGCCGTCCGTGGCGAGCACGCGCGAGTTCGCGCCGGTCTGGCTGAACACTTCCATGACCGTTTTGAGGTCGAGGCCGAGCGAACTGGCGAGGCCGAGGCCTTCCGCGAGGCCGGCGGTGTTGATGTTCATCACCATGTTGACTAGCGCTTTGAGCTGCGCGGCCTTGCCGGCGGTGCCGATGTAACGCAGCAGCTTGCCCTCGTCGGAGAGCTTCACGAGCAGAGGCTTGACCTGATTGTAGGTCGTCTCGTCGCCGCCGCACATCAGGTAGAGCGTGCCCGCGCGCGCCTGGTTGATGCTGGAGGCCATGCAGGCTTCGAGAGTCGCGGCCTTGGCCTTCTTTGCGAGCTTGGAGACCTCGACGTGGACCTTCGGCGAGACGGTGGCGCAGTTGATGAAGACCTTGCCAGCGGCGACGCCTTTGCCCTTGAGCAGGTTGTCGCGTGTGTTCGAGAAGATGTTCCGCATCGCCTGGTCGTCCGTGACGACGGTGATGACGACATCTGAGAGCGCGGTCACCCGGGCGAGCGTGGAACACGCCTCGCAGCCGAGTTCCTGCGCTAGCGTCTGCGCGGCGGCGACGCGCATGTCATAGACGGCAGTGACGGGATAACCGACTTCCTTGAGGCGACGCGCCATGTTCGCGCCCATCCGGCCGACTCCGACGATGCCAATTTTCTCTGCCATAAGTGAGTTGAGTTAAGGTTCGTTGCCGCGTGTGCGGCGGGTGTGTTTGCTGACGGGTCGTGACTGTAGAGGAAGCGCTTTTGCCTCCAAGCCCAAAGTTCGACCGGGCACCGCTCCGACGCGGCTCGCCACTCACTTCACCGTCAGACGACGCGTGATGAACTGGCGCACCTGCGGTTGCTGGCACTTGGCGAGCAACAGCGCGGCCTTGGTCTGGTCGGCGGCGACGGCTGGCTCGATGCCATACCAGGTCAGCAGCGGGAGGTCCTTGTCGGCGGCGTCCTCGGCGTGGGCGAGCAGCGCGGTGGCGAGTTCCCAGCGGTCGTTCACCGGCAGGCGTTGCAGCGCGGAGGCGAGGCCGAGGCGGACGAATGCGGACTTGTCCTCGCGCGCCATCGTCACGAACTTCGTCAGCAACGCGGGGGAAACTTTCTTGTCCTCAGTCAGCAAGCGCACCGCCCACCAGCGGGCGTGCTCGCTCGCGTGGCCGAGCTGCGCGTTGAGGAAGGCCCCGTCCGCGCCGCCCGTGACGTGCAAGGCCCACAGCAAACGGAGCTGACGCGGCCCGTTCTGCTCCGCCGCGTGCCGTGCGCGCAGCGCTGCCACCGTGCCCGCCGCCGGCTTGCCCGCGGCCGCCCGCTCTTGCAGCAGCCGCTGCGCGTGGCGGCGCTGCCACTCGTTCGTGTGACCGAGCAGCTTGACCAGTTCGATGTCATCAAGCTTCGCGAGGTTCAAGTCCACCACTGGCTTCGGCGTGCCATGCGTGACCTTGTAGATGCGGCCGCTGCTGCGATACGAACCATCGTTGTCGTGGCACTCGCCGAGGTCGCTCCAGTCGGCGATGAACACGCCGCCGTCGGGACCGGTGATTTGCACCGTCGAGCGGAACCACGGGTCGTTGGCCATCAGGAACGCCCCGCCGTGCTTGGCTGTGTAGCCAGAGCCGTTGCGCGCGGGCACGTCGTAGAGCACGCGGTTCCCGTGGATGTTGCCCATGAAGGCGCGGCCGCGCCAATCGGCGGGGAAGTTGTCGCCCTGGTAAATCATCAGCCCGCAGTGCGAGTGCCCGCCGCCCAGCGCGTCGTGCGCCGGACCGCCGCGTGCCTCGCTCCACTTCGCGCCCGCCCAGTGCAAGTGGTCGGAGGCACTCTCCATCAGCTCGAAGAGATTCGACCGGTTGTGCTCGCCGGACATCCGCTTGTAATAGCCGCCGGGGATGACATGCCAGTAGTGCCCGATGACATTGTTCGAGAAGAATGCCTGCCCGTTCTCATCCCAGTCCAGGCCCCACGGATTCGTCGTGCCGCGACAGACCGTCTCGAACTGCTTCGTCACCGGATGATAACGCCAGATCGAGCAATCCAGCGTGACCCACTCATTC
>SIBB01000084.1 GCA_009695395.1 Pedosphaera sp.
GTTACAACCCCGTGGAGCCGGACCGCGACCAGAAGTTCTGTTACGAACTCGTCGTGAACCTCGACCAACTCGAACCGCTCGTCGCCTGCCATCCCGACCCCGGCCAGCGCAAGACCGCCAAGCAGATGAACGGCATGAAGCTCGACCGCGCCTACGTCGGCTCCTGCACCGGCGGCAAGACCAGCGACTTCGTCGAAGTCGCGCGTGTGCTGCGCGGACACAAGGTGAGCATTGATACCTTCGGCGTGCCCGCGACGCCGGAGATTGTGCATGAGCTGCAAACCACGCGCTGGGGCAACGAAACCATCTGGCAGATTCTCGAAAACGCCGGCGTGCGCATGACGGAGAACGCCGGCTGCTCCGCCTGCCTCGGCGGCCCGCTGGACACCTTCGGTCGCATGAACCAAGGCGGCCTCAAGTGCATCAGCGCGACGAACCGCAACTTCCCCGGCCGCATGGGCAGCAAGGAAAGCGAAGTCTATCTCGCCAGCCCCGCGACCGTCGCCGCGAGCGCCATCACGGGCCGGGTGACGGACCCCCGGGAGTATTTGGCAAGCTGAACGGTGCGAAGTTACAACGAAGTCATACCTCCTTGACCTAATGTCGGAAGCGGCCCGCGCGCCGGTTTTGACCTAACTGCACATTTGCCAACGCTCCGCCGTCCACTGACATTCCGCCCCGCTTACTAAAACCATGCTAACCCAAGAAGCCATCCTCGACGCTCTGAAGGCCGTGAAATATCCCGGCTACTCGCGCGACATCATCTCGTTCGGACTCGTCAAACACGTCGCCGTCAACGGCGGCGCGGTGAGCGTCCGCCTCGAACTCACCTCCCCCAATCCCGACGCCGCCCGCATCGTGAAGGCCGAGTGCGAGAACGTCATCCGCGCCCAGCCCGGCGTCACGCACGTCTTCGTCGAGGTGAAGCAACCTGCCGCCACCGCCGCCGCTCCCGGCACGCCCCCCGGTGGCAATGCCTTCCAGAACCAGAACAAAGTTCCCGGCATCAAACGCATCGTCGCTGTGGCCAGCGGCAAGGGCGGCGTGGGTAAATCCACCTGCTCCGTGAACCTCGCCTGCGCCCTCACGCACCTCGGCGCCCGCGTCGGCCTGCTGGACTGCGACATCTACGGCCCCAGCATTCCGCTCATGATGGGCATCCACCAGCGGCCCATCGTCGACGACAATGAGAAGCTCGTCCCGCCCAGCAATCACGGCGTGAAGCTCATGAGCATGGGTTTCCTCCTCACCGACGACCAGCCCGTCATCTGGCGCGGCCCGATGATTCAGAAGACCATCCAGCAGTTCATCTCGCAGGTGGACTGGGGCCAGCTCGACTACCTCCTCGTGGACCTCCCGCCCGGCACGGGCGACGCCCAGCTCTCCCTCTGCCAGACCGTGCCGCTGGACGGCGGCGTCATCGTCACCACCCCGCAGGAAGCCTCGCTCGGGGTTGTGCGCAAGGGCATCGCGATGTTCCAGAAGGTGAACGTCCCGCTCCTGGGCATCGTGGAGAACATGAGTTACTTCATCACCCCCGGCGGCGAGCGCGTGGAAATCTTCGGCCACGGCGGCGGCCGCGCCGAGGCCGAGCGACAGAAAATTCCCTTCCTCGGCGAAGTTCCCCTCTTCCTCGAAATCCGCGAAGGCAGCGACAAGGGCATCCCCGTCGCCATCTCCCACCCGGCGGACCCGCAGGGCAAGCCTTTCATCCAAATCGCTGAGCTGCTGCGGCAGAAGCTGGGGTGAGAAGTGGAGTCTACCTCCACAGCGGGCACCGCACCCACCTCCCAGCCTCGACTTCCACCAGTTCCGGCGCTTTCTGCGAGCAGTCGCTTTGCGCCTTGTGGCAGCGCGGGTGGAAGCGGCAGCCGCTGGGGAACTGGCCGAGATTGGGCACGCTGCCGGGGATGGCCTGAAGCCGCTCGTGCTCGTTGCCGAGCTGCGGCACGGAGTTCATCAACGCCTGCGTGTAGGGGTGCAGCGGGCGCTGGAGCAGGGCGCGCGCGGGGGACAGCTCGACAATCTGTCCGGCATACATCACGGCCACGCGGTCGGCGATGTCGCCCACGATGCCGAGGTTGTGCGTGATGAGCAGGATGCTCATGCGCAGGCGCTGCTTGAGCTCCCGGAGCAGCTCGAGGATTTGCGCCTGGATGGTCACGTCCAGCGCGGTGGTCGGCTCGTCGGCCACGAGGAGCTTCGGTTCGCTGGCCAGCGCCATCGCAATCATGATGCGCTGCTGCATGCCGCCGGACATCTGGTGAGGGTAATCGCGGATGCGCGACTCGGGCGCAGGGATGCCCACGAGTTTCAGCAGGCGGATGACTTCTTCGTCGGTGGCGAACTGCGGGCGGTGGAGCTGGAGCGATTCCTTGATTTGATTGCCGACGCGGAAGACGGGGTTGAGCGAGGCGCTTGGCTCCTGGAAGACGTAGCTCACCACGCCGCCGCGGATGGAGCGCAGCTCGCGTTGGTCCATCTTCAGCACGTCGCGGCCGTTGAGGAGAATCTCACCGCCGACGTAGCGCGCGGGCGGCGTCGGCACGAGGCGCGCGATGGAGAGGGCAGAAACGCTCTTGCCGCAGCCGCTCTCGCCGACGAGGCAAAGTGTCTCGCCCTCCGCGATGGTGAAGGACACGCCGTCCACGGCGCGCACGGCATCTTTGCCGGTGCCGAATTCGAGCTGGAGGTTTTTGATTTCGAGGAGAGGCATATTTTCAGCACAGAGACACAGAGAACACAGAGAGGAAATGGCAAATTGGCTTCATTCTTTCTCTGTGTCTTCTGTGTCTCTGTGGTTAAAGAGGTTCAGCTTTTGGCATCGGCGGCATCTCGTATTCCGTCGCTCTGGAAGTTGAAAGCCAGAACTAGCGTTTCTGGCCGAGCCAAAGCATCAGCATCGGCAGCAGGATGCCCAGGGCGAGGCAGAGCCAGACGGGCCAGACTGGTTTGAGCATTTTGAAAGAGAGGACCAGACCCAGCGCGATGGTGAGCGTCGCGGCAATGGACATCACGATGACGAACGCCTTGAAGAACTTGGGCGAGGACGGCTTGTCCAGTTCGTTGTCGGTCGGGTAAATCTGGTCCGAATGCACGACGCGGAATTTTTGCAGCAGCGACTCAGCCTCGCTCGGGTGCTTGAGGCGGTTGAGGTTCACGGTCTGATACCAGCCGGTGAGGATGTAGAAGAGCAGCAGCGGCGTGAAGAAGCAGCCGAGGAAGAGATGCGCGCGCCGGATGAACTTCATACGCGGCTCACTTCTCAGGGATGGGGATGAAGAGCTTCTGGCCGGCGCGGAGTCTGTTCATGTCCGCACCGGGGTTGGCGGTCTCGAGCTGCTTGAGGGTGAGCTTGCCGGCGCGGCCCTTGGCCTTCTGGTCGTCGTTGTAGGCCTTGAGGATTTCCAGCGCGGTCTGGTTTTTCTCGACGAGGTGATGGACGCCGGTGTCGGGAACACCTGACGGATGGGGGCGGGAGTTGGCGTCCGTCGTGGCGGCGGACTTGGTCTTGCCGACTTTGGGCGTGGGAGTTGGCGTGTAGGTGGGCGGGGCGCTCGTGGCTGCCCCCATCAACTTGCTGAGTTCCTTGAGCTGCTCGACGAACCACTTCTTGTCCGCCTCGCGCCGCTGCTCGCTGTCCTTGAGCGCCCGCTCCAACTGCGCCAGCTCATCCTTGCTCGCGGTGAGCTTGAGGAGGTTGTTGTTTGAGTTCGCCCGCTCGCCAGCAGCCCGGCTGGCCTCGGTGACGACGGTGTCGATGGAAGAAAGTTTTTTGCGCAGCGAGTCGTTGGCCTCCTTCACCGACTCGAGGTCGCGCTCGACGCGGCGCAGGCGGTCCTCCAATTCCTGACGCGCGACGTCGGCGACGATGTTTTGTGCGGGCGCACCGCCGGGCAGCGCGAGGAGAGCGCCGAGCGCTGTGGCGAGGAGGAGTCGTTTCATGGCGCGACAATAGGAAAGCGCCGCCTGTGTGGGCAAGCGTGGATGCACGATTGCGCCTCTTCCTGCTCCTAATCGTAATCTTGCTCTTAATCCGCCCCGGTTCTGGCCCGCCGCAAGATTCAGATTACGATTAAGATTAAGTGTAAAAACCGAGTCTGCCGCGAAATCTCCTGTTGCCATTCCGTCCGCAGGTCGTGTAGAAGCCCGCGCTATCGCATGGGTAAATCTCTCATCATCGCGGAAAAACCTTCGGTCGCCGGTGACATCGCCAAGGCGCTCGGCGGCTTCACCAAGGACAAGTCTGGCGAGTTCTACGAGAGCCCGACGCACCTTGTCTCGTCCGCGGTCGGGCATTTGCTCGAACTCGTCGTGCCGGAGGAACACGACGTCAAGAAGGGCAAGTGGACGTTCAAGCATCTGCCGCACATCCCGCCGCAGTTCGGCCTGCGGCCCATCGAGAAGTCCGCCGACAGGCTGAAAGTGCTCCAGCGACTCCTCAAGCGGAAGGACGTGGACGCCGTCATCAACGCTTGCGACGCCGGTCGCGAGGGCGAACTCATCTTCCGCCGCATCACCGACTACACCAAGGCCAAGCAGCCCATCCAGCGCCTCTGGCTCCAGTCCATGACCGCCGGGGCCATCCGCGACGGCTTCGCGCAGCTTCGCACGGACGTCTCGATGCGCCCCCTCGCCGACGCCGCCGAGAGCCGCGCCGAAGCCGACTGGCTCATCGGCATCAACGGCACGCGGGCGATGACCGCCTTCAACAACAAGACCGGTGGATTTAATCTCACGACCGTCGGGCGCGTGCAGACGCCCACGCTCGCCATCCTCGTCGAGCGCGAGGCGAAGATTCGCAAGTTCGTCGCGCGCGATTACTGGGAAGTGCTCGGCACGTTCGACGCCAAGGCCGGCCAATACGAAGGCCGGTGGTTCGATGAGAAGTATCAGAAGAACCCCGCCAAGGACGCGGACGCCGAAATCAAGGCCGAGCGTCTCTGGACGAAGGCGGAAGCCGACGCGCTCGCCGCCAAGTGCCTCGGCAAGTCCGGCATCGTCACCGAGGAGAGCAAGCCCAGCACGCAGCTTTCACCCGGTCTCTACGACCTCACCACGCTCCAGCGCGAGGCGAACGGCCGCTTCGGCTTCAGCGCCAAGAACACGCTCGGCCTCGCGCAGGCGCTTTACGAGAAGCACAAGGTCCTCACCTACCCGCGCACCGATTCCCGCGCGCTGCCGGAGGACTACATCCCCACGGTGAAGAAGACGCTCGACTCGTTGCGCGACCTCGCCGGCTACAGCGGCCCAGCGGAAAAGATTTTGACCAACGGCTGGGTCCACCCGAACAAGCGCATCTTCAACAACACCAAAATCTCCGACCACCACGCCATCATCCCGACGGGCGTGTTGCCCAAGGGCCTCTCCGAGCCGGAGCAGAAACTCTACGACCTCGTCACGAAGCGCTTCCTCGCCGTGTTCTTCCCGGCGGCGGAATACCTGGAGACCGTCCGCATCACGCGCGTCGAGGGCGAGCCGTTCAAGAGTGCTGGCAAGGTCCTCATGAAGGCCGGCTGGCTCGAAGTCTATGGCAAGGAGGCCGCCACCGACGACGACGCGCCCAGCCTCGTGCCTGTCGAGCAGGGCGAGCAGGTGAAGACCGCGAATATCGAGGCGAAGGGCACCCAGACCAAGCCCCCGGCGCGCTACACGGAAGCCACGTTGCTCGGCGCGATGGAAGGCGCGGGCAAGCTCGTCGAGGACGAGGAACTCCGCGAGGCCATGAGCGAGCGCGGCCTTGGCACGCCCGCCACGCGCGCGGCCACCATCGAGGGACTCATCTACGAGCAATACGTCCACCGCAACCAGCGCGAGTTGGTCCCGAGCGCGAAGGCCTTCACGCTCATGGCGCTGCTCAACGGCCTGAACATCCCGGAGCTGACCAAGCCCGAGATGACCGGCGACTGGGAGTTCAAGCTGCGCCAGATGCAGCGCGGCCAGCTCCCGCGCGACCAGTTCATGGCCGAGATTCGCGCGCTCACCGAACACATCGTCGGGCAGACGAAGGCCTACGAGCACGACACCATCCCCGGCGACTTCGGCAAGCTCACCGTCCCCTGCCCCAAGTGCGGTGGCGAAATCCACGAGAACTACAAGAAGTTCCAGTGCCAGAAGTGCGAGTGGAACATGTGGAAGACAATCCTCGGGCGCGCCTTCGAGATTGAGGAAGTCGAGACGCTCATCCGCGAGAAAGTGGTCGGGCCGCTGCAGGGTTTCCGCAGCAAGCAGGGTTTCCCCTTCGCCGCTGTGATGAAGCTCTCCCCCGAGGGCGAGGCGAAGTTCGACTTCGGCAATGACGACAAAGACGCCGAGAACGCCGCGCCCGTGGACTTCACTGGCAAGGAGCCGCTCGGCCAGTGCCCCAAGTGCAAGGAAGGCCGCGTCTTCGAGAACGGCATGAACTACGTCTGCGAGCGCGCGACCGGCGCGGACCGCAAGTGCGACTTCCGCACCGGGGCCATCATCCTCCAGCAGCCCATCGACCGCGCCCAAGTCACCAAGCTCCTCGCCGAGGGCAAGACGGACTTGCTCAAGGGCTTCATCTCCAAGAGGACCAACCGCAAGTTCGAGGCGTTCCTTAAATTCGACGGCACGAAGGTCAGCTTCGAGTTCGCCCCGCGCGAGAAGAAGTTCCCGGGCAAGGGCGCGAAGAAGGGCGAGGCCACGCCCGCGGTGAAGCTCGACTTCACCGGGCAGGAGCCGCTGGGCAAATGCCCCAAGTGCAAGGGCAACGTCTTCGAGGGGCCCGAGACCTACCTCTGCGAGCGCAGCCAGCTCGACGCGAAGAAATGCACCTTCAAGACTGGCAAGGTGGTGCTGCAACAGCCCGTGGACCGCGAGCAGGTGAAGAAGCTCCTCGCCAAGGGCAAGACCGACCTCCTCACGCAGTTCATCAGCAAGGCCGGCAAACCCTTCCCCGCGCACCTCAAGCTCGCGGAGCGGGGGAAGGTGGAGTTTGAGTTTCCGGACCAGTAGAACGGCCCGATTTCCCCTCCGTGGCCCGGGTTTGAGAGGCTCCGGGCCACGAACGGGCCATTTTCAACGCAAGTAGCTGATAAACGGCAGGTAATGCTGGAATCGGCCCGCCGGATACCTTGGGAATTTCGCGAAATTCCCAGGATTTCTCCCGCGGTTCCCGACCGCCGTCTGCCGGTTCCGCGGCACCGTCAGACGAATCCCCGGACGGAAGTGACGGCTCCCGCCAATTGTCCGGCGGTGCTCAGGAATAGCGTGACGGTGCTGCGGAACTTTCCGGCGAATCCTAGGACCCGTCAGACGAATCTTAGCGGAGCAACGAAATTCCCGGGACGGACGTGACGAATCCCGGGATTTTTCCCGCGCAGAAGCGTGGGGTCCAACCCCCGGCCGTCACGGCTGCCACGTTACATCAGGCTCACCGGGTCGATGTCCACCGTGAGCGTGACATCCTCGGGCAGCTCGATTTGTTCCAGCAGCGTCGCGAGCATCTTGCTCACGCGCGGCATCTGCTTGGTGCGCAGCATGAGTTGGTAGCGGTAGAAGGTCTCGGCGCGCAGCAGCGGCGCGGGCGCGGGGCCGGAGAGGATGAGGTCACGCAACGGAGTCGCTGCGGCGGGAGCAGGTGAGAGAGTGGGAGAGGGGGAAAGTGGGAGGAGTTCCAAGGTGTCGGTGCTCACCGTCTCACTTTCCCGCTTTCCCAGTTTTCCACCTGCCAACGCCTCCAGTTCGCGCGTCACATATTCCGCCATGAGCTTCACTTTCTCCTCGTTACGGCCCTTGAACGTGAGCATCGCGAGGCGGCTGGCCGGCGGGTAGTTGAGCTGCTCGCGGAACTCGATCTCCTGCTCGTAGAAGCCGATGAAGTCGTGGCGGCGGGCGTATTGAATAGCCGGGTGAAAGGGCGTGAAACTCTGCACAAAGACTTCGCCCTCCACCTCGCCGCGACCGGCGCGACCGGAAACCTGCGTGAGGAGCTGAAAGGTGCGCTCGCCCGCGCGGAAGTCCGGGATGTGCAGGCTCAGGTCAGCGTGGATGACGCCGACGAGCGTGACGTTCTCGAAGTGCAGGCCCTTGGCAATCATCTGCGTGCCAACGAGGATGTCGGTTTTGCCGGCCTTGAAGTCGCCCAGCACGCGGCGGTAGTCCTCCTTGCGCTTCATCAGGTCGGAATCCATGCGCGCGATGCGGGCGCGCGGGAAGAGCTTCGTGAGCGTCTCCTCCACGCGCTCGGTGCCGAGGCCGGCGTAGCGGATGGCCGCGCTGCGGCACTTCGGCTCGGGGCAGGCGGTGGGCGCGGGGGCTTCGTGACCGCAGATGTGGCAACAAATTTTCTGCGCCTTGCGATGGTAGGTGAGGGCGACGCTGCAGTTCGGACACTCGGCCACGAACCCGCACTGCGGGCACTGGAGCGAGCTGGAGTAACCGCGCCGGTTCAGGAAGAGCATCGTCTGCTCGCGACGTTCGAGGCGCTTGGTGATGGCTTCCTTGAGTTCCTCCGAGAAGATGGGCGTGCCCTTTTCCTTCCGCGCGGCCTGCCGCATATCCACGACGCGGACGATGGGCATCTTCTTGTCGTCGGCGCGGAGCTTAAGTTCGAGCAGCGCGTATTTGCCCCGCTGGACGTTGTAGAAGCTCTCCATCGAAGGCGTCGCGGAGCCGAGCACGACGACGGCGCTGTCCATCTGGCCGCGCACGACGGCGACATCCCGCGCGTGGTAGCGCGGGGCTTCCTCCTGCTTGTAGGAATGCTCGTGCTCCTCGTCCACGATGATGAGGCCCAGCGGCTCGACGGGCGCGAAGATGGCCGAGCGCGCACCGATGACGATGCGCGCGCGGCCCTGCCGAATCTTGTGCCACTCGTCGTGCCGCTCGCCGGAGCTGAGGTGCGAGTGCAACACGGCGACTTGCGTCTGGAGCGGCCCGTGGCTGAAGCGGGCCTTGAAGCGCTCGACCGTCTGCGGCGTGAGCGCAATCTCCGGCACGAGCACGATGGCTCCCTTCCCCTGCGCCAGCGCGTGCGCGATGGCCTGGAGATAGACTTCGGTCTTCCCCGAGCCGGTGACGCCGTGGAGGAGGAAAGTTGCAGGGGTGAGGGTATGGGGGGGTGAGGGGGTGAGGGTGACGGATTCGCCCGCCCCTCCCTCACACTCTTTCACCCTCTTACTCTCACACCTGCCCGTGTCCATGCGCTTGCAGATCACCGCCAGCGCCAGCGCCTGCTCCGCGTTCATCGTCAGGGACTCGGTGCGGCTGATGACGTCCTTGGCATAAGGGTCGCGCTCGGAGACTTGGTTGGTGATGAGGACGAGGTGCTTGTCCTCAAGGCGGCGGACGGTCTCGGCGGTGGTCTCGGCAAGTTCGAGGAGTTCCTGGAGCGGCATTTCACGGCGCTCTTCGAGGAGGCTGAGTATCTCCTGCTGGCGCTTGGTGAGCTTCGGGGTCTCGCCGGTCGCAGGGAGGAGACGGACGAAGAGGCGTTCGCGCCAGCCGTCCTGCTCCCGGCGAACGACCTCTGGTAGCACGCTCTTCAAGGCGGTCTCCGGGGCGCAGCAGTAGTATTCCGCAATCCAGCGCGCGAGCTGGAGCACGCGGGGCGTGACGAGGGATTGCTTGCCCACGACGCCGGTGAGGTGACGGAGGTTCGTGTGCGTGGACTGCTCGGTGAGTGCCGTGACGCAGCCCATGACCTGCCGATGGCCGAAGGGGACCTTGACGCGCGTGCCGACCTCCACCCGCCCGGCCAGCTCCGGCGGGATGGCGTAGTCGAACTCCCGGCGAAGGGCGATCTCAAGGGTGACGCGGGCGACCATGAACGAGTTGAGAGTTGGGGAGTTAAGAGTTGAGAGTCAACTTCGCGGAGATGAAAGCTGAAGGTTGAAAGCGAAGCCACGCCGAGCCTGCCCCTGGCACCCGAAGGCACAGGATTAAGATTACGAGCAGAAGAAATCCGACTAGCGGCTGGGGCTGATGATCTCGCTCATCTTGAAGATCGGCAGGAACATCGCGATCACGATGCCGCCAACCGTCACGCCGAGGAAGACAATCAGCAACGGCTCGATGAGCGAGGTGAGGCCGCTGAGGATCGTCTCGATCTCGTCATCGAGGAAGTCCGCGACGCGCTCGAGCATGGCGTCAATCTTGCCCGTCTGCTCACCCGCCGAGAGCATGCGGATGATCATGACCGGAAAGACCGGGTGCCGGCCCAGCGCGGCCGAGATGCCGTCGCCCTTCTCGATGTCGGCCATGGCCACGCGGATGGCGACGACGAGGAGGTTGCGGCCCAGCAGATTGGCGATGGCATCCTGCTCGGTGTTGGCCTCGATGACGTTCCGGATCTCACGACCCGAGGCGGCTTCACGGGCGACGTAGCTGAAGGATGGCATAGCGTTGGCCTGTGGATAGCGGGTGGGGAGGG
>SIBB01000085.1 GCA_009695395.1 Pedosphaera sp.
GAGAACTTCCTACGCATGATGGGCGAAGCCAACCGCGACATGGCATTGGATTTGAAGGAACTCAACCGGCGCGAACGCTCGCGATTCAAACAACCACGCTGACGAGAGCAGCGGTTGACCGGATAAACCCATTGAACTCCCCTTGCTGCGCTCCTATAGTCGCACCTCTTTATGGGCACTGAAAACACAGCGGGACCGGGCATGGCGTGGCTGGGTTGGGCGATGCTGACGGTCGTTTCCTGGGGCGTCTATGGCGTCTTCCTCCACACCGGCGCGATGGGCATGGCGGACCCCGCCAACGGGCGCATCAAGGCGTTTCTCTTCGTGGGCGTGGCCTACTTCCTCACCGCCGTGCTCGCGCCGTTGGCCATCCTCGCGCTCAACGGCGCGTCGTGGGACTTCCCGGCCAAGGGCCTGTGGTGGTCGCTCATCGCGGGCATCGTCGGCGCGATCGGCGCGCTGGGCGTGCTGCTGGCCTTCGGCGCGAAGGGCACGCCCGCCGTGGTAATGTCCATCGTCTTCGCAGGCGCGCCGGTGGTGAACGCGCTCTACGCCCTCGTTACGCACCCGCCGGCGGGCGGCTGGGGTGCGGTGAAACCTCTTTTCTGGGTGGGCATCCTACTGGCCGCGCTGGGCGGGACGCTCGTGACTTTCTACAAACCCGCGCCCCCCGCGCCGCAAAAGGCCGCCGTCACGGCCCCGGCGGAACCGCAACCGCCGGGGAAATGAATCGCAGATGACTTGCCACCAAAAGGCACAGAAGGCGCAAAGAGATTTCCTCTTCGCGCCTTTTGCGTTTTTGGTGGCTGTTGAAACTAACCGCTGACCTGCACTAATGAAGACAACCGAAGCGACTGCCATTAGTGCAGGTCAGTGGTTGAAATCGAGTGAACGACACGCTTCCCAAACTTAGCGGTTTGCTCGCCGCGCTGCGGACGAATCCGTTCTACGCGGCCAAGCTCGCGGGCACGGGTTTGCTCGACGGCGTCGCCAGCCTCGCCGAGTTCAGCGCGCGCTGCCCCTTCACCACGAAGGCGGAGCTGGTGGCCGACCAACTCGCGCACCCGCCGTATGGCACGAACCTCACCTTCCCGCTGGAGCGTTACACGCGCTGCCACCAGACCAGCGGCAGCACGGGCAGCCCGTTGCGCTGGCTCGACACGCCGGAGAGCTGGACGTGGATGCTCGACAACTGGGAGACTGTCCACCGCCAGGCCGGCACCACGGCGGCGGACCGTATCTTCTTCGCGTTCAGCTTCGGGCCGTTCCTCGGCTTCTGGACGGCGTTTGAGTCCGCGCAACGGCTCGGCTGCCTCGTCTTCTCCGGCGGTGGCATGACCAGCGTGGCGCGGCTGCAATCCATTCTCGATTTGCGCGCGACCACCCTCTGCTGCACGCCCACCTACGCCCTCCATCTGGCCGCGGTCGCCGCGAAGGAAGGCATTGATCTCCGCCGTTCGCAGGTGAACACCCTCAGCGTGGCGGGCGAGCCCGGCGGGAGCATCCCGGCCACGCGCGCACGCTTGCAGGAACTCTGGCCCGGCGCGCGCATTTATGACCACCACGGCATGACCGAGGTCGGCCCGGTGAGCTACGAATGTCCCGCACGGCCCGGCGTGCTGCACGTCATCTCGCGGGCCTTCATCGCCGAGGTGGTGGACCCCGCCACTGGCCAGCCAGTCCCCGGGGGCGGGCGAGGCGAACTGGTGCTCACAAATCTCGGACGCACTGGCTCCCCCCTCCTCCGCTATCGCACCGGCGATTCGGTTCAACTCTCAACTCTCAACTCTCAACTCTCAACTTGCCCCTGCGGCTCTGCCGACCTCGGTCTCGAAGGCGGCATCCTCGGACGTGTGGACGACATGATCGTCGTGCGCGGGGTGAATGTGTATCCCAGTGCGGTCGAGGAAATCATCCGGCGCGTGGGCGGGGTGGCGGAATATCAGGTGCGGGTGAGCCAGCAGCGGGTGCTGGCGGAGCTAACCGTGACCGTGGAGCCGGCAGCAGCCGACTCGGCACCCGACCTCGCGGCCAGACTGGCAGCCGCGTTCGAGTTGAGCCTCGCCCTGCGCGTGCCGGTGGTGCTGGCTGCGCCCGGCACCCTGCCGCGTTTTGAATCCAAGGCCCGGCGCTGGACACGGGAGTAGTTCAAAGCGCGGTCGACCGCCCCCGTTCGGGCGACCTTCCTAGGCTGAATGTTTTTTCCACGTCTGCGTCGTATTCACCGCGCCGCCAATAGGGCGCATCAACAAAACAAACAACAAACCCTGTATCATGAAGAAACTGTTCGCACTGTTCGCCGCTACCCTCATCGCCGGTTCCGCCTTCGCCGGCGAGTTCCCCGACATCAGCATCTCCGACCTCAAGAAGGCCATCGCCGACAAGAAGGTCACCGTCATTGACGTGATGGGATCCCCCTCCTACAAGGCCAAGCACGTCCCGGGCGCGATCGACTTCGCCGCGGTGAAGGCCGACTTCGCCAAGTCCCTCCCGGCGGACAAGAACGCCCTCGTCGTCGCCTACTGCGGCGGCCCGAGCTGCAAGGCCTACCAGGCCGCCGCCAACGCGGCTGAAAAGCTCGGCTACAAGAACATCAAGCACCTCTCCGCTGGCATCTCCGGCTGGGTCGCCGCCAACGAGAAGACCGAGAAGGCCAACTAAGCCCCGGTAACGATTCCAAAGCGCCCCGTGTTTACGCACGGGGCGCTTTTGCTTTTGGCGGAGTGAGAGACTGGGAAAGTGAGCAGGTGATGAGGAACTCGCTGCTCCGCTTTATCGCTTTCTCACCTACTCATCAAGCACCGGGAGCAAGCGTCCCTTTCTCACGTCTGACCTCCGCATGCGACACGTTTGCTTTGACCGCGCTGCCGCCGGGCGTTACACCAAAGGCGTCATTGCTCTCCCAGTTGTTGTTGCTCCATGAACTTACCGCTCTACATCCTCGCCGCGGGGACGAATTCCCAGATCACCTACATCTGGGAGAAGGCCACGATCGAGGCAAAGGTCATCATCGTCTTCCTGGTGATCTTCTCCATGTTCGCGTGGTCCATCATGGTCTCCAAAAGCCTGCAGATGCGCCGCGCCCGTCGGCTCAACGACCTTTTCATGTCCGAGTTCCGCGCGCAGAAGGCTGTGCTGGACATCCATGACCGACGCGTGCAGGTCGAGGGTTGCCCGCTCTTCATTGTGTATCAGGAGGGCTGCATGGAGACCGATGCGCGGCTGAAACAACCGGATGGTTCGCGCAAGAAGCACGTCTCCCTGAAGTCCATGGAGCACATCAAGCGCACGATGGAGAGCGCCGTCGCGCGCGAAGCCCTCGCGCTGGAGTCCGGCATCATCCTGCTCGCCCTGGCGGTCAGCGGCGCGCCCTTCCTCGGACTGCTCGGCACCGTGTGGGGCGTGATGGATACCTTCGCCGGAGTGGCGCAAGCGGGCCGTGCAGACCTCGCCGCGATGGCTCCCGGAGTGGCCGCCGCGCTCATCACCACCGTCGCCGGTCTGCTCGTGGCTATCCCTTCAATGTTTGGCTACAACTGGCTCGTGCACAACCTCCGCGTCCAGACCGTCGAGCTGGACAACTTCGCGCAAGAACTGGCGTCGAAACTCGAGACCGAGTTCCTCAAGGATGACTGACGAGAAGGACATCGCGCAGCCGCCCACGGCGCAGCGGGACATGCCTGTCCACTGCTCGAAGTGCGACGTCTTCAACGAACGCGCCGCTTCGGTGTGTATTTCCTGCGGGGCTCACTTGCGGCTGAAATGCAAAAAGTGCGGCGCAGCCAACCTGCGCACCGCGAGCCGTTGCAATAGCTGCCATCAACTCCTCCGAGGTGGCGGCTTGAACTTCAGCCTGTTCAAGATCAAGTTCAAGCGTCGGCACTGGCGCTGGAGCCGATTGAAACGGCGATTCCAGCGTTGGAAAGGCCCCACCGTCCTCCTGCTGGTTCTTGCAATCATCGTCTGGCTGATCAGCGGCGGCGCCCAAATATTCGGCACTGAATGAGACGCTTCTCCCAACGCAACTCCCTCGTGACGTTGAGCGAGATCAACATCACGCCACTGCTCGACCTCGCGTTCGTGCTGCTCGTCATCTTCATCATCACCACGCCGATGCTGGAAGGCTCGCTGGACATGAACCTGCCCGGCCAGAGCACCCGGCCGGAGGTTCGCCCGCCCAAGGTCGAGGACATCCGCACCGTGGAGATTGACCGCGCCGGAAACTTCCGCCTGCAGAAACGCCCTCTGTCGCTCGACCAAGTCGAGGCCCAACTCGTCGCCGACTTCCGGGCGAATCCAAACCTCATCATCCGTGTGCGCGGCGATAAGGACGGCAAGCTCGACCACGCGATGCAACTCCTCGACCGCTGCACCCGGCGCGGGATGACGCAGGTGAGCTTCAGCACGGAGTTGAAGCAATGAGGGCGAGGGAAGCAATCAGCGGTCAGCGTTCAGCCGGAGAACATCGCCGGGAGCACGGTGCAGCGCTTTCCGTCGAATGCGTGCTTGTGAATTAGCTGCGGCAAATCCAAATCCATTGACCGAGTGAACCAGCGGCTCCAGACCAGATGCCTCTTCGCCTCAGCGGCGATGCACGCTCTGCTGTTCGTGGTGCTCATCGTCGCGCCAGCATTCCTGCCAGAGAAGCCGCGTGCGAACACGCCCGTCATCAACCTCGTCAGCGCCCGCGAACTGGACGCCATCCTCCGCGCCGCCGAGGCCCCGCCCGCGCCCGCGCCCGTTTCTTCGCCGGCACCCGCGCCTGCCCCGGCAGTCGTCGTGGAGCCGGCACCCGCGACTAAACCAGTGGAGCCGCCCCCGCCCCCGCCCCCCACCAAGCCAATTGAACCAGTGAAGAAGAAAGAAGTCGTCAAAGAGCCGCCGCCCAAGCTCGTCAAAGTCGAGCCGCGCCCGCTGCCGCCCAGCCCGAAAGGCAAGGAAGCCCCCGTCAAGAAGGAGACAAAAAATACGAAGGAGCCGGAGCCGCCGCCCGCGAAGACCGCGCCCACCAAGTCCACTGTCAAAATCGCGGACACGAAAACTCTCATCTCCCGGAAATCCGAGGAGGACGCGAAGGCGAAACAGAAAGCCGAGACGGAGGAGCGCGCCCTGTCCGTCGCCGCGGCCAAGGCCGCCCAGCAGGCCCACCTCCAGCGCGTGGCCAAGATGAAATCCATCCTCGGTGGCATCCAAGGCGGGCTTTCCTCCCCGGTGGACATCCACATTGACGCAGGCGGCGGACCGAACGCCGCCGCCTTCCTCGACTACGGCCAGATGATGGTGCGCATCTACGAGCAGATGTGGCTGGTCCCCGCCAACCTCAACGACTCGCTCTCCATCGTGAGCGTCACCGTCACCGTCGCGCGGAACGGGCGCGTGCTGAAGTCGCAACTGCTCAAGCCCAGCGGCAATAGCGCGATTGACAAATCCGTGGGCGAGACGCTTCAAAAGGTCATTCAGTTCGAGCCATTCCCAGCCAGCTTCCGCGAATCGCAGAAAACGTTTAACATCGACTTCAACCTCAAAGCCAAACGCAATACCGGATGAATTTGAACCGCCGCCAGTTCGCCGCCGCGCTCGTCACCACCGCTGCCACCTCGCTGCCGGCTCCAGCGCAGGAGCCGAAGTTCGACGTCAACGTCTATCGCGATACCTCCAAGGCCATCCCCGTCAGCCTCAGCGGCTTCACTGGCGAAGTCGCCACCACGCTGCGCTTCGACCTCGAAGTGGCCGGGTGCGCCGTCGTCACCCCGGAGCAGGCGCAAGTGCTCATTCACGGGACCAACGGCGCGCGCCTCGAAGGCTTCGTCTCCGACCGTGCGAAGAATTATCTCCTCTCGAAGGCCTACACCGGTGCGAATCAGCGCCAACTCGCCCACGCCTTCGCCGACGATGTGATCTTCGCGCTCACGCAGACACGGGGCATCGCGCGGACTCAGGTCGCCTTCAAGGTCAAGGCCCCCAACAACACCGGCGAGGTTTACGTCGCCGACTATGACGGCCACGGGGCGCAGGCGATCACGGCAGACCGCACCATCGTCGCGGCGCCATCGTGGGGGCCGGCCAGCAAATGGCTCGCCTACACGTCCTACAAACTGAACAACGCCGACATCTTCTCGCACAACCTCGACACCGGCGAGCGGCACATCGTCGCGCGTTATGGCGGGTCGAACATCGGCCCGTCCATCGCGCCCGGCGGACGGCTGGTGGCGATGGTGTTGAGCAAGGGCGGCAAGCCCGACCTCTATGTCGCCGACATCCAGGGACGCGGACTTCAGCAACTCACCCACGCGCGAGAGGGTGTCTCATCGCCGTGCTGGTCGCCCGACGGCCAGACGATTTGCTATGTGTCGAGCGACGACGGTCCCGCACAGCTCTACCGCATCGGATCGAACGGCGGCACGCCGCAACGCATCCGCACCACCGGAGTCTTCAACGCCACCGAGCCGGACTGGTCCCCGGATGGCAAGTGGATCAACTTCACCACGCAGCGCGGCGGGAACTTCGAGGTTTGCATCGCGCCAGCCGCTGGTGGGGACGTGCAGTCCCTCGCCACAGGTCAGGACGCGACCTGGGCACCGAACTCACGCACGCTCATGTTCTGCAAACGCGGCCGCGGCGGGGTATTTTCCCTGTCTCTGCTTGACGTGCCCACCAAGCGCGTCAAGGATGTCCCACTGAATTTGGGAAATTGCTCTCAGCCCACGTGGGCACGCTGAAGATTTTCACCAGCAGAAGACAAATTATGAAACACTCACTTTTTCTCAAGTTTGCTGCCCTCACTTTGATCGCGGTCGTCGGCTCAACCGGCTGCGCGACGAAGAAACCCAAGAGCCCCACGCCGCTTTATGGCGCGCGGACCAGCATTGACAACACTGCGGGGCCGAACACGCTGACAAATATCCCCCCAACCAATCCGCCCATCGAAGTAGGCACGGGAATTCCCGTCCGACCTCCAGTCGTGCCGGGCGTAATCACTAACCCACCACTTTTCCCTCCGACCACCAGCACCACCAATAGCGTCGGCTCACAGAACGGCCCCGAAATCATCGATGGGCACGCTGCTGACCGTGCCATTTTCGCCGCGAGCACGGTTCACTTCGATTACGATAAGGCCGTCCTGAGGGCCGCCGAACTGGGCAAGCTCCAACCCGTCATCGCCGCGCTCAAGGCCGCTCCGCAAAACAAACTCCGCGTCGAAGGCCACTGTGACGAACGCGGCACGGAGGAATACAACCGCGCCCTCGGCGAGCGCCGCGCCCTCGCCATCCGTGATTTCATCATTAGGAGCGGCAAGATCGCTCCGAACCGCGTCACCACGACCAGTTTTGGCGAGGACAAGCCCGCTGAACTCGGCCACGCCGAGGACGCCTGGGCCAAGAACCGCCGCGGCGAGATCGTCCTTCTCAAGCCACAGAATTGACTTGAACCCTTTCCGGTTATTCCCGTCGAATACCCGGACGTCTGCTGGTAACGGCAGGCACCGAAAGACATCCGCCTGATGCCGGCATCCGCCAGATGTGTTTCGCAAACCTAAACAGTTAGTGAAACCATGAACGCACCAATGTTAGCAATGCTCGGCTGGCCGGAAATCGGCCTCATCCTCGTCGTCGTCCTCATCCTCTTCGGCGCCAAAAAGCTGCCGGAACTCGCCAAAGGCCTCGGCCAAGGCATCAAGGAGTTCAAGAAGGCTTCCAGCGACATGCAGAACGAACTGCATCGCTCCGCGGCCGAGGAGCAATACGCCGCTCCGCCCAAGCCCGCTGCGGCTCCCCAGCCCGCGCCCACGGCCCCCGCAGTGGCTCAGTCCAGCCAACCCGCGCCTGCGCCCAAGGCCTGATCTAGCAACTCCAGCGAGTCTCTAGGCCATGGCGAGTGAGTCAGAGGGCGTGCCCCCGCATCCTGTCCGTCCGGATGACGTAAAGTCATCCAGCGCAAAGCCTGCGCCCACAGCCAGCGATATTCCGGCGCAGCCCGGCGGTTCCCCGCCGCCTGCGTCGGGAGCGTCGGCTGAGGCCATGTCGCCAGCAACCCCAGCTTCACCCTCGTTGGCTGAAGCAGGAATCCCCGTCGTTCCCATCGGAACCGTCTCCCAATCCGGAGACCCCACAGTTGCGGGTCCGAACCCAGAAGGTTTTCCCTCGGAGGAACTCGCGCGCACGGAGCCCGTCGCAGACGCGAGCGGCACAGCGCCAACGGACCCGAGCGGTTCCGGACCGCACGAGCCCGACCCGTATCATCAGGAGCACCAGCACGACTACGGCAGCGAACATCACCACAGCGATTCATCCTCCGACCCTTACCACGATCATCACAGCAGGCAGCAGGCCGACGACCCTTCGCACCACCACGCGGGAGAGTATGAGTATCCGGCCTACACGCCACCACCGCCCGAGGAGGAACACGGCTTCGTCAAGGCTGTGCGCTCCGTCACGAGCGTGTTCAAGTCAGACGACGGCCACACGGGTGAAGGCGGCGGCCCGGTCAAACCCTTCCTCGACCACCTGGAAGACCTCCGGTGGATGCTCATCAAGATCACCGTCAGTTTGTCGGTGGCTGTGGCGGCCTGTCTGGTCGGCGCGGACAAGTTGGTTACCATCATGGAGTGGCCGCTGGTGAAGGCTCAGCAGCAGGCGGAATCGGAAAACGCAAAGAGCGGCAAGCCGATGGAACATGTGCCAGTGATGTTCGATGCCACCAATCGCATCGGGACCTTTCCGCTCGCCCTCCTCGGGATCGATCCGATCTTCAATCACACCAACAAGGCCGGGCGTGTTCACACCTTGCAATTGGTTCCCGTGGATCTCGGCACGAATCGTTTCCTCGGCCTGCAGCTCAATACCAACGCGCCGGCCTCCACCAGCCCACTCGTCAAACTACTCATCCTCGGCCCGCTGGACGTGGTGTGGATCACGCTCCAGCTCGCGTTCTTCGGCGGCATGGTGCTCGCCGCTCCCTTTGTCATCTACTTCTTCGGTCAGTTCATCCTCCCGGCGCTGCGCGTGCAGGAAAAGGAGTTCCTGAAACCCTTCGCCATCTGGGGCACCGTGCTCTTCCTCTCCGGCGTGGCCTTCTGCTACTTCGCCATCCTGCCGCTCATGCTGCGGATGACCGTCGAGTTCTCGCAATGGCTCGGCTTCAGTGCGGAGCAATGGCGCGCGCAGGAATACCTCAGCATGGTGCCCAAATTCCTGCTGGCGATGGGTCTGAGCTTCGAGATGCCCGTCATCATCCTCACCATCGTGAAGGTCGGCCTGCTCGACTCGAAGAAGCTTAGTTGGTTCCGGCCCTACTTCGTGGTCCTCAACCTCTTCGTCTGCGCCGTGGTCAGCCCCTCCGGCGACCCCATCACCATGTGCGTGATGGCCGCGCCGCTCTGCGTCCTCTACGAGGCGTGCATCCTCATCGCCCGCTTCTGGGAGTGGCGCGACGGAAAGCGCGCGAAAGCCGAATAGGAGTCCGGCGACAAGGCCTAAGCCGGATCGCAACGGCGGACAATAGTGTCACGCGCGGGCCGCTTCCCTGAAATTCACTCTCCGTCGCATGGGGAGCAACCCCGCGCCATCCCGCTCTCGGCGCATAAATCCCGAACTCCGTAAAACGACAATTACGCTCCCCCTCCCGTTGCTTCACTTGAAAATATTACCAAGATTGAGGGGCGATAAGAAGCTGCTTTTTCCTGTGTCGCTGCGCGTTGTTTGACGCGGTTGAGGCACCAGTAGGGGAGGCCACGCGGAGGCGAGCGTAGCGAGCCGGAGCGTCGCCTACCCTGCAACAGAGACGGTGGCCGCAACGGCCTGCACATCGTTGCACTCCTCCACTCCGCCAAAGACCAGCCGTCGCGCCATCGTCCGCCGCCATGCGCCGACGCGTCGCTGGAGGATTCGCAGCAGCTTGTGGTTGAACTGCCCCGGATATTTCTCGCCCAGCTTTTGCAGGAGGTCCTTGGCCGTGGTGTCGGGTTCCTTCTGAAGCCAGAGCAAGAGGTCGGTCCAAGCGTCTTTGAACGGATCCTCACGCGTCCGCCAGGAGCGGGCTTTTGCCTCTCCTTTGCGATGCGTGGGCCGCGCCTCTTCTTCTCGCCATAGCTCAGGCAGGCTGGCGAGGAATTGATCCAGGCTTTTTCGATCCGGTCCCTCGCTCGGCTCCCCGGTGCTCAACTCCGCCAGCGCGGCCTGCCCCTGCCGTATTCAATGCAGCAGTTCCACCGGGTCCAACTGGTCCCGTTGCGTTCGCAACGTCGTCTTGACCCTTTCCTCAACTCCCGCGTGCGCCAGCAGTCGATCGCAAGGCGTGGCGGGCGGGTAATACGCCTTCTTCACTTTTAACAAGCGAATCGCGTGCTTGCGATGATAGCTGGCCACCGCAGCGAACTCGCTGAGGAGCTTCCC
>SIBB01000086.1 GCA_009695395.1 Pedosphaera sp.
CCAGTTCGCCGTCCGACTCATCAATGATGAAGGGCGGACGCTCCGGCCAGTCCGCGAGCGAGGCGGCGGCGGCCTTGTTCAGCGCGACGGTGCGATGCAGCGGTTGCTCGACGAACAGGAGCTTCGTGAGGAACGGCTTCAGCGACTCGTCCGCGCGCAGCGTCTCCCAGAACTGCCGGAATTCGGCGAAGGACTTGAACTGCTCATTGCCATCCAGAGTGAACGCGAAGTGCTCTCCGCATTCCGCCTGCAAGATGTGCGCAATTCGCCGCAGCCGCTCGGTGTCGTGAGCGAGGTCGCCGTTCACCTTGAGCTTGAAGTGCCGCAGGCCATACACGCGGACGTTCGAAACGAGTGATTGTGGCAGGCCGTCGGTCAAGTGCTCGCCGCGCGCGATGTCCGCGTCCGTGAGCGGGTCGCTCAGACCCACGGTGTGCCGCACGATGATGTCGCTGTGCGGCTTGGCCGGCAGCCATGCAGCGGGGGAGAAACCCTCCAACTCCGAGTGGAGTTCGCCGAGGCGAATGCCGAAGTCATTGTCGAGCAGCGCGCGATGAAACGGCTTCGCGATGGCGCGGCAGAAGGCATCCATCACCGCGCGTTCCACCAGCGACGTGCCGAAGTGGGCGAGCAGCGGCGGCTTGTTCTCTGCGGTCGCCCAAGCGGTTTGCGAGTCGTAGAGGTGCTGCCACAGGTCGAAGACACTCGGCGCGCTCAACCCCTCCGCCGTCTCCAAGGCGGTCTCGATGACATCGAGCATCTCGTGGATTTCATCCAGCACCTCGCGCGCGGGGTCCTTCGTGAACCACTTCGGCGGCAGCAGGTCCGCCGCCACGCCCAGCGTCGTGCGGCCGTCCACCTCCAGTGCCACGCGCACGAAGGCCATCGGCATGTGCGTCATCGTCGCGATGCCGTATTTAAACGGCATCCGCGTGTGCAGATTGTGCAGATGTAAGTCGCCTTCGCAGACCCGGATGTTCACGGGCGGAGTCTAGCGGAGCGAGGCAGGGAGCAGAAGGTAGAAGTCAGAATGAGGGAGGCGTGGGTGCAAGCCCGACGCTTCTGACTTCTGACTTTTGTCTCCTACGAATTTCCTCCCCGCCCACGGGGTCGAAGCCTAGCATCCGAAAAAATCACTCAACATGAAACACACCTTCCTCGCCCTCGCGCTCCTCGTCGTCGCCCAACTCTCCCCGGTGTCCGCCGCCGAGCTGCGCCTGGGCATCATCGGCCTCGATACATCGCATGTCCCTGCGTTCACCGATGTCATCAACAACCCGCAGAACAAGGCTCACGTCCCCGGCGCGAAAGTCGTGGCCGCCTTCAAGGGCGGTAGCCCGGACATCGCCTCCAGCCGCGATCGCCTAGAGGGCTTCACCAAGACTTTGGTCGAGAAATACGGCGTGAAGATTTACGACTCCATCGAGGAGATGGTCAAGAACGTGGACGCCGTGCTCATCGAGAGCGTGGACGGTCGGCCCCACCTCGCGCAGGCCATCCCCGTCATCAAGGCGGGGAAACCGCTCTACATTGACAAGCCCTTCGCCGGCTCCCTTAAGGACGTGCTGGAAATCTTCCGCCTCGCGAAGGCCGCCAAAGTCACCGTCTGGAGCTCCTCCTCCCTCCGCTACGGCAAGAACACCGTGGCCGTGCGCGAAGGCTCTGTCGGCAAGGTGAATTACGCCGAAGCCTCTAGCCCCGCGAGTATCGAGCCTTCGCACCCCGACCTCTTTTGGTATGGCGTCCACGGTTGCGAGTCGCTTTTCACCGTGATGGGCACGGGGTGCGAGAGCGTGAAGCGCGGCATGACTGCCGACGGTAAGATTGAAGTCACTGGCAAGTGGAAGGGCGGGCGCACCGGCATCTTCCGCGAGAACAACAAATACGTCGGCATCGCGAAGGGCGACAAAGGCGAGGCACCCATCGGCGAATCCTCCGGCTACGCGCCGCTCGTGGCAGAAATCATCAAGGCCTTCCAGACCGGCATCGTGCCCGTGAAGCCCGAGGAGACGATTGAAATCTTCGCCTTCATGGAGGCCGCTGACGAGAGCAAGCGCCGTGGCGGGGCCGAGGTGACCTTGGCCGAAGTCCTCAAGAAAGCCGCGAAGTAGCGCCCTTCGCGAGCGTCTCCGCTCCGGCTCATAATCCTGATACTGCTCCGTCCTGCCTCAGGGAGAGCAGGATCAAGATTGAATTCGGTGCAGAAAAAACGGGATTCAATGGAGATCACGCCCAGCGCGCGGCGCGGCTGTCGAGTTGGAAGACTTGACCTGAGATGTTTTGCGTCGTGACGAGGAAGGCGGCGAAGCGCGCGACCTCGGCGGGGTCGTTGAGTCGTCCCAGCGTGTTCGCGGCGGCGAAGGCGACGAGTTGCTCGGGCGCTAGGCTGGCGGTCATCGAGGTGGGCAGCACGCCGGGGAGCAGGGCGTTCACGCGGACGTTGCGTGAGCCGACTTCCTGCGCGAGCGAGGTGGTGAGGCCGAGCAGCGCGGACTTGGCGGCGGCGTAGTTCGCCTGGCCGCGGTTGCCGGTGCGCGCGCTGAAGGAGGCGATGTTCAAGATGTGGCCGTCGCGCTGCTTGAGCATGGGACGCAGGACGGCCTGCGAGCAGAGGAACGCGCCCTTGAGATTCACGTCGAGGACGCGCTGCCAGTCGTCGTCAGTGAGCTGCCATGACAAGTTGTCGGCGGTGATGCCAGCGTTGTTGATGAGCAGGTCAATTCGCTGCCAGCGGGCGAGGACTTGTGCGACGGCGGAGTGGACCGCGTTGCGCGAAGTCACGTCGAGCGGCACCGGGAGGAGCCAGTCAGTTTCGGAGTGGAGATTCTCGCGGTGGAAACCGGCCGCGACGCACCAGCCTTGGCCGAGGAACTCGGCGACGAGCGCGCGGCCGAGCCCGCCGGAAGCACCAGTGATGAGGGCGACGCGTGCCGCGCTGGTTGGCTCGCTCATGGCAATCAACTTTTCGGTTCGATGGCCCATTCGCCGCCGATCATCACGCCGGAGATTTCGGGAGCGGAGTGGACGATGGTTTCGGTCGCGAGCGCGAGTGGGGCATCCGAGCGGAGGACGATCAGGTCGGCGTGGGCGCGGCGGGTCAGCTCGCCGACTTCGCCTCGCAGGCCGAGCGCAGTGGCGGCGTTGCGGGTGACGAGGTCGAGAAATTCTTCCGGCGAGAGACCGGTTTGCGCGAGGGTAAAGGCGCGCAGCTCGGCGAAGAGATCGAGTTCCGGCTTGCGACGGCCTTCCTTGCCAAGGCTGGCGAGGCTGTCGGTGCCGAGGCAGAGGTTCACGCCGGCGTCGTGCAGTTCTGCAAAGGGAAAAGGCGCGTGGCGGAAGTAGGCGTGGCTGCGGGGGCAGTGGACGACATGGGAAGACGCGCGAGCGAGCAGGGCGGCGTCGCCGGGCGCGAGGTGGTTGACGTGGACGGCAAGGAAGCGCGAGTTGAGCAGCTTAAGGAAGGCGAGTTGCTGGACGGGCGAGCGCGTGCCGCAGTCGCTCATGTCGCGGACGTTCTTGCGGAGCCAGTCGAACATCGCTCCGCGTCCGTTGCAGAACATCTCGAACTCCATCCCGGATTCCGCGACGTGCATGGTGAGCGGCCAGCGTGCGCGGCGTGAAGTGCGGTGAGCAAGTTTCAGAAGCTCGGTATTCGTGCTGTAGAGCGCGTGTGGGGAGAGCGCCGCGCTGCTGCGACCCAGCGGGAGTTCGCGGATTTTGTTAACGGCTTGGCGGACGAGCGTGGCCGGGCGCGTGCGGCGGCGGACGGAGATGAGCTCGAGGAAGGAGAGGACGCGCAGTGGCGTGGCGGCCCATACTTCGGGTAGCAGTTCGGGGACGGACTCGATGTCGGCGACGGTGGTGCAGCCGGAGTGAAGCAGTTGCTTCGCGCCGTTCAGCCATGACTGGGCGAAGTCGGCGTAGCCCCACGAGGACTTGAGGGCGACGATGCCCTGTATCCAGTCGAGGAAGGATTTCGGGGGCGGGATTGCGCCCGCCATGTCCGTGTAGTCGAGGTGGCAGTGCGCGTTGACGAGGCCGGGAAGCAGGATGGACTCGCCGAGGTCGCGCACCCGGGCTGGGGCATTGTGGCGGAGGTCCTGCCAGCGCCCGACGGCGGCGATGCGACCCCCGGAAATGAAAACCACGCCGTCCTCAATCGCGGGCTGTGAAACCGGCAGGATGACTCGGGCGCGGAGAGCGACAGACTTGCTTTCAGCCATCAGGTGCTGCGGCGTCGTTCCTTGCTGCGGGCGGCGTCGGTGTGTTTTTTTGCCTTGGTCTTGTTGTGGCGTTTGCGGATCTGCTGCTCGATTTTTTTGGCCACGGCGTCGATCGCCGCGTAGAGGTCGGCCTCATGGTCCTCGGCGAAGAGATCCGGTCCTCGCACGCCGACGCGCATGGAGCAGCCGAAGGCTTCGGCGGGGTCGCGGGTGTCGTCGTGCTCGATGGTGACGCGGGCATCAATGGTCCAGCGGTCGAAGTGCTCAAGCTTGTCAATCTTGGCGAGGATGTGGTCCTCGATGGCTTTGGTCAGCGTGACGTTGTGAGTAGAGAGTATCAACTTCATGGCACAGCTTGGAGGCAGCGTGGTGGAATATCCAGCCGTGAATTGGTAAAGGCTGAACTTCGTGGTCGCGACGTTCAGTTTGCCGCGCATTCGCAGGCTGAAGCCCGCGACTACTTTTGCAGCGCGGCTTAGATGCGTGCCTCCTGTTCGGTGATCCTGCCATCGGCGTTTGTGTCGGAGCCGCGGGCGGCGGTGTTGAAGGGGGTGTTCTCGGAGTCGTTCTCCCTGCGCTGCGTGTGGATGATGTCGTGGTTGGTGAACGTGGTTGTCTTGTCGTTGCGCTGGCGCGACTCGGGCGATTTGGTGAAGGCTTCCTAGAAGACGGGCGCGGCGGTGTCATTCTCGAACTCGACTTTCACCCGCTCGGTCTCGCGGTAGAGCGTCTCGCGGCTCGAGATGCAGGCGGTGAGCGACGCGGCCACGAGGGCGAGTGGGGCGACGCGGAGGAGGAGAGTTTTGTTTTTTTTGGTTAGAGCCCGGCTGGGATGCCGAAGGTTTTGCTGAAAGTCGCGCGGGAGGCAAGTGAGTCTCGCAGTCGCCGAGGTAGGAGGTAGGCTTTTTTGCACCCGAACGAATCCGCCTCCTCACCTCGGCGGCTACCCTCCTCACAGTCCGCGCGCCAGGGTCCAGACGAGGATTTCGCCCGCGCCGTTCTCGCGCAGCACCCGGGCGACCGCGCTGGTGGTCGCGCCAGTGGTGAGGACGTCGTCGAGGACGATGAGGCGCTCGCCGTGGAGGGACTTGGGCCGCACGGGCGCGAAGGCGCGGCGGACGTTGTCGGCGCGGGCGTGCTTGTCGAGCTGGGTCTGGGTGCGGGTGGGCTGCACGCGCTTGACGAGGTGGGTCAGCACGGGGATGCCGAGTGCGTCGGCGAGCGGGCGGGCGAGGCGCTCGGCCTGGTTGAACTCGCGCTCGCGCTGCTTCACCGGATGGAGCGGGACGGGGACGATTCCGGCGCACTGCTCGGTGCGCAGGGCAGGGACGGCCTGGCGCAAAATCACGTCGGTGAGGAATGGCTCGAACCAAAGCTCGCGGTTGTATTTGTAGCGGTGGATGACGGCGCGCAGGAAATCGTTCGCGATCACGGAGGCGCGAGCCCAGCGGAAATGGAGGTCGAGGTCGCGGCAGTTCGCGCACTCGAAGGCGGTGGTGATGTCGCCGGGATACGGCAGGCCGCAGCGTTCGCAGCAGGGCGGCGTGATGAAGCGGAGGTTCTGCCAGCATCCTTGGCAGACGTAGCCCTCAGCGGGCGTGGCGCGGGCGTCGCCGCAAAGCTGGCAGACAGAGGGGAAGAGAAAGCTCAGGCCGGCGTCGAACCACTCACGGGACGTGGCCTTCATCGCGGGGCGGGGGCGAGGAGTTTTAGCCACAGATGGAACACAGATGAAACACAGATGGGGAAAGCCGGGCCTGAAGCCCGTGTCTTATCTGTCTCCAATCTGTCTTTCATCTGTGGCTAAGAAGATTTCTCCGGCAGCGGCGTCTGCGGCAGTCGCGCCACCACGGCGATGACGGCGGCCATGATGAGAAAGGCGAGCCAGCCATCGAGCAACTTCTCCGTGCCCCAGAACGCGCTGGCTGCGGCCGTGCCCGGTGTTGTCATGGTTTTGAAAACCTTGAGCCAAAACACCCAGCCCGCGTGCAGTCCGATGGCGAACCAGAGATTCCCCGTGCGCTGATACGCCAACCCCAGCGCGATGCCGCCGAGCACAAGTGTGAGGGCGGCGGGGATCAGCGTCTCTGTCACGGCGAGTCCGCCCATCATGCGCGGCAGCAGCGCGAGTCCGGAGTTCCACCCGACAGGTCCTGTGTGCTCGACGCGCGCGAGGAAGTGAACCGCTGAGTAAAGTGTCGAGCTTGCCAGCAGTGCGGGCCACAGCGACCAGACGCGTCGCAGTGCGCCGAAGACCACGCTGCGAAAGACGAGTTCCTCGAGCAGTGCGACGGCGACGGCGGAAAGCGTGGCACTGACGAGGAGTTTTAGCAGCACGGGCGCGGTGAGGCTGAAGTTGAAACTTCGCACGCCCACCAGTGCCGTGAGCATCGCCGCCAACAGCAGCGAGCTGAAGCCGAGCGCCAGTCCGAGAGCCAGCGGACGACGCGCGGCCAGGGGGCTGACGAGGCCCAGTGCAGGGCGATCGGCGAGGTTCAGCGCGCGGAGCAGCGGCCACAGCCCCGCCAGCGCGGCGACGAGGAGGGAGCGGTTGACATAGCGGTGGAAAGGTTGGCTGGCGAGACCGTGGAGCACTTGAAATTCGCCGGAGGCCCATTGCGCGAGGTGGAAGAGCCACGGGGCGAGCAGCGCGCCAACCACAAAGACGCCGGCAATGTAACAGAGTAAGAGTCCAGCGGTGCGCACGCGCGGATTAAGCGACCTTGCGGAAAGCGCGCCAAGTGTATATTAGCTCATTCACCGAAGGCGTCGTCGTGGTCACGGAGTTCGCTGGTCGTAAACATTTCGGACTAGGTGGCCTCCTTTACGCGATACTAGGGCATGACTACACCGAGACGAGAAAACTGAATGCGAGCACTCGACTTCTTTCGGAAGAAAAGTAAACCGACAGTCCACGATCCGGACGCCCCGCATCTCTTCGGGGAGTATTCACTCCATGAGCTGATCAACCGTGGCGGCACGGCGGAGATTTGGTCGGCGACGGACAAGGATGGCCAGTCGTATGCGCTGCGGCGGCTGCTGGGCAATGGCCTCGTGGACAAGGTGGCTCGCAAGCACTTCCTTCGTGGTTGTGAGGTCTTGGAGAAGATTCACGGCCATCCGTTCATCATCGGCTTTTATTCGCAGGGGAAGATTGATGGAGTGGACTTCATTCTGCTCGAGCGTGTGGCTGGCTCGAATCTCAAGCACCTCATCACCCGGAACGACCCCACCCTCGGCGAGTTCGTCGGCAACATTCTGATCGATATGGCGCTGGCGCTGGAACACATGCACGAGAAGGGATTCATCCACCTCGACTTCAAGCCAGAGAACATCCTGGTGACCCGCGCCGGCGACATCCGCCTGGTGGACTTCGACCTCGCGCAGCCGCTGCCGAAGGTGCCCAAGCGGATGGCCAGCAACGCCGGCACGCCCGCCTACATGTCGCCCGAGCAGCTCCGCCAGGAGCCGCTCGACCAGCGTGCGGACATTTTCTCCTTTGGCGTGACCGCCTACGAGTTGTTGACCTTCCGCAAGCCCTTCACGGGTGAATCGCCCGAGGCAGTGCTGCGCAAGCAGCTCGACGAGAAACATCCCGTCCCGCCGCCGCGCCAGTTCAACGAGGACATCCCCATCGCCGTCGAGCGGATCATCCTCAAGTGCATGGAGCGCGACCCAGAGAAGCGGTATCCGAACACGCACGTGCTCCTCTCGCAGCTCCAGCAGGCGCTCTACGTGAAGTAAGCTTCCGGCTTGCGCTCGGCGGCGCGGTCTTCAACCTCCCATCCCTCTATGTCATCCAAAACCGCAGTCGTCACCGGGGCCGGCAGTGGAGTCGGCCAGGCCACAGCTTTAAAACTCGCCGCGCAGGGATGGAAGGTCGCCATTCTCGGGCGACGCGCGGAGGCGCTGAAGAGGACCGTCAAGCTGGCCAAGAAGCACGCCCAGCAGTTGCTCGTCATCCCCTGTGACATCGGCGACGTGGCGCAAGTCGCCGCGATGGCGAAGATCGTCTTGGCCAAGTTCAAATCCGTGGAAGTGCTCGTGAACGCGGCGGGCACGAACATCCCGCGCCGCTCGCTGGTCGAGCTGTCGCTCACGGATTACCACGCCGTCATGGATGCCAACCTCCACGGCTCCTACTACTGCGCGCAGGCCTTCCTCCCGCAGATGCGCGCCCGCAAGTCTGGCACCATCGTGAACATCGTTTCCGAAGCGGGCCTCAAGGCCAGCCCCAAGAGCGGGCCGAGCTACGTGCTCTCGAAGTTCGGCCAAGCGGGCCTGACGCAGTGCATCAACGCCGAGGAACGCGTCAACGGCATCCGCGCATGCTCCGTCTTCCCCGGCGACATCGATACCGAGCTGCTCGGCAAGCGCCCCGTCGTGCCTGACGCCGCCGCCCGCGCGAAGATGATGAAGGCGGAGGACATCGCCGACTGCGCGCTGCTGGCTATCAACCTCCCGCCGCGCGCGGTCGTGGAGGAGATTTTGGTGCGGCCGGGGTGAACCACTCTTCGTAGGAGACGACGTAAGGAGTCTCTAACTTTGTTCCGCGTTCTGAGTTTGAAGTGAGACTCCTCATGTCGTCTCCTAATTGGTCTGTGGGCGCAATTGACTCCACGTCTCCTTTCAGGCTTTCTTTCCCCCACGTTCGACCGCTGCCGCACATGACACCCAAGCTTCTCCTCCTTTGCCTCCTCCTCGCACTGCTCGCTCTCCCCGCCCGCGCGCAGAAGGTGCCCGTCATCGAGAAGACGCTTTCCAACGGGATGCGCCTGCTGTTGCTGCCGCGCCATGACGAGCCGACCGTCGCCGGCGGCTGGGTCGCGCACGTGGGCAGTTCCAACGAGCGGCCCGGTATCACCGGCATCGCGCATCTCTTCGAGCACATGATGTTCAAGGGCACGCCCACGCTCGGCACGAAGGATTACAAGAAGGACGTGGAGATCATCAACGAGCAGGAGCGCGTGCGCGACCTCATGCGCAAGGAGGAGTCCGTGATGCGCATGATGTGGCGGCGCGGGGAAATCGCCGACTTACAAAACCCCGACACCTGGACACCGCGCTTCAAGGAGCTACAGGCGCAGTTCAAGAAGCTCGTGGACGCCCAGCGCGAGATTCTCGTAAAGAACGAGTTCGACCGCATCTACACCTCCAACGGCGGCTCGCAGATGAACGCCTACACCAGCCAGGACGTGACGGTCTATTTCACTACCGTCCCGGCGAACAAACTCGAGCTGTGGATGTGGATGGAGAGCGGCCGCCTGCTCGCGCCGGTCTTCCGCGAGTTCTACGCCGAGCGCGACGTGGTCTTCGAGGAGCGCCGGATGCGCACAGAGTCCACGCCCACGGGCCGCATCGAGGAGTCCTTCTGGGCAATGTTCTGGGAGTCGCACCCGTATTCCTGGCCGGTCGTCGGCTGGCCGTCCGACATCCCCGCCATCTCGAAGAAGCAGGCGGATGAATTCTACGCCCTCTACTACGCGCCCCAAAATCTCACCGCCGTCCTCGTCGGCGACTTCGACCCGGAGAAAACCTTCGCGCTCGCCGAGAAGTATCTCGGCCGCATCCCGCGCGGCAAGGAGGCCGCCCCCGACGTGGTGACGCTCGAAATCAAGCAGCCCGCCGAGAAGCGCATGAACGGCGAGGCCGACGCCAACCCGCAGGTGGACATCATGTGGCACACGCCCGCGTTCGGTCACAAGGACACCTACCCGCTCGCCGTCCTCGCCCAACTCCTCTCCACGCGCACGGGCCGCCTCTACAAGGGCCTCGTGCTCGGTTCGAAGGTCGCCACCGAGGCCTTCGCGCAGCAGCACTCGATGCGTTGGGCGAGCCTCTTCAACGTGAGCGGCGAGGTGACGGACGGGAAGACGCCCGCTGACCTTGAGGCCGGTTTGCTCGCCGAGATTGAGAAGATTAAGTCAGCCGAGGTGCCGCCGGAGGAATTGCAAAAGGTGAAGAACAACTTCGCCGCCGGCGAATACCGCAAGCTCTCCAACAACCACGCCATCATGCAGGCGCTGCTGCGCTACGACGGCGTCGGGCGCTG